>JBLIAZ010000169.1:0-5654 GCA_047631875.1 Saprospiraceae bacterium | reverse complement strand
GCTACAACTTCAAAGTTAACTTTAACTTCAACTTCTCTGTTTAACTTAATATCAGCCTCGAAAGAACCAATTTCCTTTGGATTCCCACCAATGATTTTAATCGCTCTTCTATCGATATCAATTCCTTGACTTTTTATTGCCTCAGCAACTTGAATGTTTCCAACTGAACCAAATATCTTTCCAGAACCTCCAACTTTAGCTCCAACTTTAACTGTCAATGCAGTTAATTTTGCTCCTAAAGCTTCGGCCTCATTTTTAAGTTTGGCATCTTTTACAGCGCGTTGCTTCAAGTTTTCAGCATGAACTTTTTTAGCTGAAATTGTTGCCAAATGAGCAATTCCCTTAGGAATTAAAAAGTTTCTTCCGAAACCTGGCTTTACGTTTACGATATCATCTCTAAATCCTAGAGGCTGAATATCTTTTTTTAATATTACTTCCATCTCTATTCTTTATTTTAAGTTATCAGCAATAAATGGCAACAAAGCCAATTGTCTTGCTCTTTTCACTGATGAAGATACCTTTCTTTGAAATTTTAATGATGTTCCTGTAAGCCTTCTAGGTAACAACTTACCTTGTGGGTTTAAAAACTTCAATAAAAAGTCTGGATCTTTATAATCTATGTGAGTAATCTTGCTCCTTTGGAACCTACAATATTTCCCTTTTTTCACTTCAATAGAAGGAGGAGTCAAGTATCTAATTTCTGAATCAGCCATTTTGCTATGCTTTAGTAGTTTTTTTCTTGTTCTTGAATTTCTCGTTAAACGCCTGAGCGTGCTTATCTAAACTTACAGTTAAGAACCTTAATAATCTTTCATCTCTTTTGTAAGCTAATTCTAGCTCCGAAATAACACTTCCTTCCGCTTTAAATTGGAGAAGAAAATAAAAACCTGTAGACTTCTTTTTAATAGGGTAAGCTAACTTCCTTAACCCCCAGTTGTCTTCATGCACTATCTCGGCACCTTTTTCTTTCAAAAAGGTTTTGTAATTTTTCACTGTTTCTTTCAACTGATCGTCAGAAAGAACTGGTGTCATTACAAAAATAGTTTCATATTGATTTGACATAACAATTAATTAATTAATAATTTTTTCCGAAAATTCGGACTGCAAAGGTAACATATTAATATCAATATATACCTAACCCTCACTGATTTAATGAGTGATAAAGAAGGAGAATTTTACTTTACTTGAAAACCTATAAAATCGTCTTTTCCAACCTCAGCTGTCACAATACCGTCACAACTCCCTGAGCCGAAGTTTAGCTTTTGAACCGCAATATCATTCGGATTAACTTCACCAGAACCTGCTACCACTATCCACCTACAAGAAAAATCTAAAGTATAACCTGTAGTAGAATTAGCACTGTAAGTGTCTCCTGAGAAATCTAACCCAGAGGTTTTCTCAGTCAAAAGATAAACATCATCAAACACATCTATACTCTGATTCCCCTCTGTCATTTTTAAAGACATCGTTCCGCTCAGAGACATGGTACCGTTAGCATTTGATATTTTGCATGACTCCTCCAACACCAAGCTATAATCGTCACTGGATATAGACCCGACAAAGGAGGAAGAAAGGGTTCCGAGCATTCTTGTATCGTTAAAATAAAATTTGTCAAAAGTAATTTTGAAATCTCCTTTTGTAATCTTATTACTTAGCACTGAGACTAATATTTTACCTCTCCTATTGATACCCATCTCATCTTGCTGGTTGACACTTCCGTAATCGATCGTGACTGTTTTAGGATAAGCACTGTTGTCAAAAGAAGAACTAGTAGTAATTGTCACAGCTGCTCCACTTTTAAGCCCTTCAGCTACAAACTCGGGAACAACTCCTATGGTTTGCCTAAAGGCATCTAAGAATAAATATTGAGCTAGGGTTTTAGATCTGGAAGTTTCAACAATGTCTTTGGAAACATCATTCTTACAAGATGTAAACAGTAATAATCCTACTACAATGACACTCCAATACCTCATGTAACAAATTTAACGGTATCAAATTAATTCATATTACTTTTTTGGCTTTTCTTTTCCACAAAGCCGTACTCAAACCTTTTAATTGTTTTGGGATTTTAATTTGTTGTGAAAGGAAAAAAATAAATCATAACTACGACTACTTTCAATTTCTTAATTGCAATCAAAGAGACGAGCGAAAAACCTTAAAATCTAAATGGCTTGAGTTACTAGAGTTTCGTGTATTTGACCACCGTAAAGCCATGTTGATTTTTAACGTCCTTTACTTGCCGTATCAACTCCTCTTCGTGCCACGATTTCGGTAAAAAACCCTCGAAAAAAGTGTCAGCCGCAATGCTTGTATCCACCCATGTAATGTACAATTCGTCCACTAAGTTTTGGTCCAAACACTGCTTATAAATTTGTCCTCCACCAATGATGAAACAAGATTCCTTTTCAAACTTTTTAGTTAATTCAATGGCTTCATTTATAGACGTACAGACATGTGCTCCCGGAGCTTTATAATGTACATCTCTAGTGATCACCACGTTTTCCCGTCCAGGAAGCGGTCTAAACTTTTCAGGAATAGATTCGTAATTTTTCCTTCCCGTAATGATTGGGAATCCTCGAGTAGTCTCTTTGAAATATTTCATGTCCGCTGGCAGGTGCCATAACAACTGGTTGTTCTTACCAATACCATTGTTTCCTTTTGCTACCGCAACAATCAATTTAACAACCATGATTACACTGCTATAGGTGCTTTAATACCAGGATGTGGCTCATAATTTTCCAATTCAAAATCCTCGTACTTGAAGTCGAATAAATTTTTAATTTCTGGATTCATTTTCATCTGAGGAAGGGGTCTCGTATCTCGTGACAACTGTAATTCAGCTTGCTCAAAGTGATTGTTATACAAGTGCGCATCTCCAAAGGTGTGCACAAAATCACCTAGCTCTAATTCACATACTTGAGCCATCATCATTGTTAACAGTCCATAAGATGCTATGTTAAAAGGCACTCCTAAAAACACATCGGCGCTCCTTTGATACAGTTGACAGGATAATTTTCCATCAGCTACGTAAAATTGAAAAAATGCGTGACAAGGTGGTAACGCCATGTTTTCCACTTCACTGACGTTCCAAGCACTCACGATTAACCTCCTAGAATCAGGGGTCTTTTTTATTTGATTTATTACGTTCGATATTTGATCAATATGGGTTCCCGAGGCTGTCGGCCAAGACCTCCATTGATAACCATACACCGGTCCTAAATCTCCATTCTCATCTGCCCAATCATCCCAAATTGAAACCTTGTTTTCCTTAAGGTAAGCAATGTTAGTGTCACCCTTTAAAAACCAAAGTAATTCGTGGATAATGGACCTTAAATGACATTTCTTAGTAGTCACCAAGGGGAATCCTTTTGATAAGTCAAACCTCATTTGGTGTCCAAAAATGCTTTTTGTTCCTGTTCCTGTCCTGTCAGTTTTTTCAACGCCTTCGTCTAAAATCCGTTGCATTAAATCCAAATAGCTCTTCATGTCAATTATGTAGTTAACTTGTTTAACAAGTACAAATTTGCAAAAAAGACGTTTAAATTCAGCGAATAAAATCACTAAAGAACTAACATGGTGTTAACAACCTGAGTCAAAGAAAAAATCCTGATCGAATAAAGTAAAAGAACACAGCAAAAACAGCCCTTTTTTCAAATATCATGTCTAACCAGTTATCTCGTAGCTTTCATCTTGATGTCAAAAATGATGTCGTCACTGATAATTTTATCTTTTGCCAAATCAGTGAAAAAGTTCCCCGATTTGTAGACTATTCCCCAGTCTGTTCTATCGATGGTAAACTTCGCTGCAATACTCACATTATCTTGGGTAACCTTAATTGAAGCTGAAAATTCAATGCTTTTTGTTTTGCCCTTTATCGTTAAGTCCGCATAGACAGTATCTTTTTGAACCGAAGTAACAAAAATAGTTGCTTTTGGAAATTCAGCCACATTAAAAAACGCCTCATCTTTCAAATGTTTTTCTAATTTAGCAGCTAGTTCTAGGGACACATCAAGTTCTTTGATTGTAGATAAATCAAGCTCGACGGTTCCTTGTTTTACCTCACCATGTTCCACAGTTATTTCCCCTACTAAAACAGACACCACGCCATGATGAGTGCCTGCTAATTTACTTCCCTCCCATTGCACCACAGAAGTACCTGTGTCGACCATAAAAACTCCTGAAATGTTTGGCGATAAAGACCTCATTTCTACTTCTTCGATGTTGTTCCCTTCATCGGTCGGCGCACTTGATTCTCCACCGCAAGAAGCTAATAAAAACATCGTGGCAATGGTAAATATTATCTTTCCCATTTCTTTAAATTATATTAAGTATACTTTTAAAAAAATAATTAGACTTGATAAAATCCAATCAATTTACCTGAACAAGTACATTTTACCGAAGCCTTTGGTGAAATACTTGTCCTTCAAGGATGACGTTCCTGATTCATCTGTCACAATAATATTTCGCTCCTCAAAATCATGGTTGTCTGTATTTAAAAGAACCCTATACAAGTAAACTCCATTGGCTAACCTATCGCCATACCTGTCAGTACCATTCCATTTAAAATCGCTGATGTTCCTACCTATGTTAATGGAACCGTATTCTTCCTTTGAAATTTCTCGGACAATTTTACCAGTAATTGTCAATATTTGAATCATGAACTGGTCGGGTATTACTGATCCTGTCAGTGTGAAAACAAACTGAGTTGAGGTTGAAAATGGATTTGGCCAATTTAACACTTGAGTAATACTCGACTTATTGATTACCTCAAATGAAATGGTATAATCAAACAACCCGTCTCCTTTTCCAGAAATATTACTTGACCTGTCTCGAGACATTACTTTTAGCTTATAAATTCCATCCTGAGGGAAAGACCCTTGTAATTCAATGCTCGCTTTATTTTTTGGGGCTTCTCCTGGTATAAAGGTATATTGGCTAGGATCAAGTAAAACAATGGAATCCTCAGCATTAGGATATTCAATAAACAATTGAATCAAAGATGGATCATCCAGGTCTAAATACTGATTTTCGTCATCTAGTGTTATTACTATGTATGGTTTTGGACTTACAATATCTCCATCAAGTATATGAATCCCATCAAAAGTAACATCCAGTATTGGGTTTATTTTATCGCGCTCAATGTTAAATTGAGCCAGGTTGATGTTGTTAAAATGATATTTTTCCAATTGCCATGGCTGGTCACCATTGTATGGGTTTATTTCGTACCAGAGTCCGGCATTACCCGCTAAATTTAGCGTTTTTACTTGTATAGTATCATATAATACAGCGCCCGCAGGAAGGGCAGCAAGCTGTTTGTAATTTGCTTTTTGTAGATTGAAATCACCATCGAGCAACCAATAAACTACTTGTATGTTTGACATGTCCTTGTCACTGATGTTTTCTATGGCTACAGGAAAAGAGAATTCTTCGCCTTGCATTAAAGTATCTGGCATAATAGAAGATGTCAGCCTTAAAGGATTAAGGGCAGCCTCAGGTATTTCCTCATACAAAACCTGCCATCTTCCTAGCTTATTAGGGGTCCTTAGACTATCATCACTCAGGTACACTTCAAGTCTAATTTCAGGGTACAATGTCGCATCAATCCCACTAAGGGTAAGTACATCACCTTCTTGGACGTTGGTATCAACATAAAG
>JBLIAZ010000168.1:0-5719 GCA_047631875.1 Saprospiraceae bacterium | reverse complement strand
TCGCTCTCATCAGGCTGGAAGAACTCACAATCGTTAAGCGAGGATAACAACGCAATTATTGCAAGTGTTGATAACAATCAAAAAGTGACTATTTCAGTGGAAGATCCTGCTAAAGAGCCAACAATAAAAATTCAAGACAAACCTAAATATGCTTATCAAATATTTTTGGCGGTAGATACTAGCTTTTATTTTATCAACGATAACAACATTATTTTTTCTGAAAATAACGGGAAATACATTAACGTCGGCGAAAAAAAAGACAGCAACAAACCTGGATTTGATTGGATTTTTGTCAAGGGACAAGATTCATACGGTGTAGATGTTAAGGGTCGTTTATGGGCTTTTTCATTTGATGGAAACTTCCATGTGGTAGGTCAAGCTCTTAAATTAGATTAAGGTTAGATTAAAGCCTAATTAGCTTAAAATAAAGCTAGACTCGTTAATTCATTAATTTTATACTGTAATGAACAATAAAAAAGACATCACGAATTCAGGTGATGTGAAGCTGCTTGTCGATACATTTTACAAGCAAGTCATGGCGGATGAAGTAATTGGATATTTTTTCACAAAAGTAGTTCCTATCAGCATGGAAACTCACATGCCCATCATGTATTCCTTTTGGGAGAATGTGTTGTTTTATACTGGAGAATACAAAGGAAATCCCATGATAAAACATGTCGACATGAATAGAAAATCACCATTAGAGCAAAAACATTTTGACCGTTGGCTAACCCTATGGGCAAATACTGTTGACGAATTATTTGCTGGAGACAAAGCAGAAGAAGCAAAATCCAAAGCAATACAAATTGCTAAAATGATGTTTTTTAAGGTGAGCAAGTAAACTTGGTAGGAAATTAAAAACATTACATTTCAAACAAAAAAGACCTTGATTGCTCAAGGTCTTTTTTTGTGGATGCCTTGAATGATCTTACTTCTCAGTGTCAGCTATTTCAATACACAAACAAACCACTTCCATGGCTAATTTAATTTCCTCTATTGAAGGAAGTGTTGGAGCTAATCTGATGTTACAATCCTTAGGATCATTCTTATAAGGAAAAGTTGCTCCTGCGGCAGTTAATTTAACTCCTGCTTCACTTGCTAACTGAACTACTCTTTTAGCACAACCTTCGTTAGTGTCCAAAGAAATAAAGTATCCACCTTTTGGATTCGTCCAAGTCGCTAAACCCTTCCCTCCAAGTTGTTCCTCCAAAATTGAAATAACAACATCGAACTTGGGCTTAATCAAAGCTGCATGTTTTTTCATGTGGTTTTGCAGGCCAGCAAAATCTCCGAAAAACCTTGCATGACGAACTTGGTTAATTTTATCAGGACCAATAGTAGAGATGGACAGGTGCTTGTTTAACCACTTCATATTATCCACTGAACCACCAATAGCAGCAACTCCTGATCCCGCGAACGTGATTTTGGAAGTAGAACCTAAAACAAAAGTCCTGTTTTCGTTCCCTTGTGCTTTACAAGCTGCATGTAAATTTTTAATTACATCTACATCGTCAGACAAATGATGAACCGCATAAGCGTTGTCCCACATGATTCTAAAATCATTAGCTGCTGTTTTCATGGAAGCTAACCTATCAACTACCTCATCAGCAACCGAAGTTCCTGTTGGATTACCGTATTTAGGTACAACCCAAATTCCTTTGATGCTGTCATCCGCAGCAACCAATTCCTCAATTTTTACAATGTCTAAATCGTTGTTTACATTTTGAACAGTAATCATTTCAATTCCAAAGTGCTCACAAATTGAAAAGTGACGATCGTATCCAGGAGACGGACATAAAAACTTTACTTTGTCCAGTTTTCCCCACGGTGTATCACTCTCACATGCTCCGTGAGACATTAACCTAGCAACAGTATCGTGCATCAAAGTCAAACTAGCATTTCCACCCACAATTAATTCGTCAGTGGAATCTACTTCTAAAAAGTCTTTGAATAATTCTTTTAGTTCTGGAATACCGTCCAATCCTCCGTAGTTCCTTGTGTCTGCTCCAGCCAAAGTTTTATAGTCAGAAGAAGTCACTAAGTCCAACATTGGTAGTGCCAAATCCAACTGCTCAGCACCGGGCTTCCCTCTTGTCATGTCCAAAGCTAAATTCTTTGTTTTTGCTGTTTCGTATTGTTCTTTTAATGAAGCTGTTACAGTACTCATAGTTTCGTTTTTTGTTAAAATCTTCACAAGTTATTTACAGAAGAAATGCAAAAATAAACAAAGTTTTAAATTGTAACTTAACTAAAGTCAGAAAAGGAACTAATAAAAGGTAAACAAGGCACATTCGATGCTCAATTACGCGTTCCGTTTGATCACAATATTTTTCCCAACACTACATTCAATGGTGATTTCCCAAAAGGAAACCCTTTACCCGAACTAGTGATTATATCAATGGTAAAATTTTGTTGTAAGCAGTAATTGGCCCAACCGTTTTGAGCAGCGTATTCTGCTAAATATACTTGTTCGGTTTGGTCAGGTGTAGGAATAAAAAAGACCTTTTTTTGAAGGTAAATTAAATCCATTAACGTGGTATATCCCGAACGGGAAATCATGGTGTCCGATTGGGACACAATGTCCAAAAATTGTTCATCATCACAATTTAAAAACAACTTAATGTTTTCCGGAAGCACTTCCTTTAAAGAGTAATCGTATGTCAATACAGCTAAAGAATCAGAAGTTTTTTTAAACTCGTTTATCAACAAATCAACCAACCCCGACTTATGAGGTTCAGGCCCACTGACCACAGCAACGTATTTGTATTTTATGCTTTTTACAACCACATTCGTGTTGTAAAACCTGGATAGTGCGCCAACATAATGAACCGGAATATTTAGTTTCTGTTCCGGTTTTAAAACGGATAAAACGCCAGCCAAATTTTCTTTCAATGGAAAATCGGGAACCAAGCAGTAGTCAAACTTTTCAATTAACTTCTTTTGAACCTTAAATATGATTTTTTCGAAATAAGGAAACTTAACGTTTAACTGATGGGTCATGAACAAACTTTTCACCCCTTTATGATGAACCCCAAAACGGTTGTCGGAAATGATTAAATCAAAATTGTATTGCTGGTGTAATTGTGTCACTCGCTTTTCCTCCTTTTTGATTCCCAAATAAATTGAAGGCAAAGACAACAACATTTTTACTGCAAAGCTAACTCGCTTGGAATAAGCAACTTCATAACCTGGTACTTTCTCAAAAATCAGCGATGGAAAACGTTTTTTTAAATAAAAAAAGCTTGCACCATCCCCCCCAATAATTACCTCATCTCCCCTGCTAACATAATATTCTATCACTGGGGTAACCCGAGTGGCATGACCAAGACCCCAATCAAGGGGACAAATCAGTACCGTTTTATTCGTTGCTTTTGACACTCATCAAAGGTAACTTTTTATTGTAACCTTCTTGACTATTAGTATTGTATTGACAAATACTTATTTATTTTTACATCAATCAAATTAAACAACACAAAATCATGATCAAAAAACTAGCTTTTCTATTACTCGGAGCAACTCTATTTTTAAACTCTTGTACCGAAACTCCTTTTGTACCAAATACCTCCAACGATTTAATGGTTGGACAATGGAACATTGACGAAGTTGACAACGCTGACGCCTTTGTGAGCGCAACGGAGATGATGAGTTCTATTTTAAATGAAAAATTTTTACCTACCAACATCTTTGTATTTGATAAAGGAGCCGAATTTCATTTATTGGACACTAAAAACGAAATTGTTTTTAAAGGAGAATATGCTATTGGAGCAGAAAACAAATCCTTGTCTCTTAAAATAGATGGAATCGTATATGAATATGATTTAATCAGTAACGGTGAAAGTACTTTTGCTGTAAATTCTGCCACTGCAGGTGAAACAGTGAAGTTAGTGATTTCTAAAAAATAATTAAATGAATGCTGTAGTCACTGGAGCCTCACGAGGTTTGGGTAAAGCTCTTGCTGGGTTTTTAGCTGAAAAAGGATTCAACTTGCATTTGATTGCGAGTAATTTAGCTTTGCTTACCGAGGTAAAAGCTGATCTTGAAAAAAACTTCTCTGTAAAAGTAGAGGTGTATTCTTGTGATTTTTCAAATCCAAAAAACTCAAAAACACTAGCTTTAAAACTTGCAAACGAAATTCAACAAGTGGACATTCTTATAAACAATGCTGGGGCTTTTGAATTTGGGATGCTTGAAGAAAGCTCATCAGAGCAAGTTCGAAAATTATTGAACATCAACTTTATGGGCGCTTTCAACTTAACAAATGCCTTTATTACATTGTTAAAAAAGCAAAGTTCCGGTCATGTATTTAACATTGGAAGTATCGTGACCCAACATCCCCGAAAAGACATTGCTGCATATACCATATCTAAATTTACACTTAAAGGCTATACCGAAGTGTTACGGGATGAGTTAAAGGACAGCAAAGTCAAAGTAACCGAACTAATCCCTGGCTCAATTAACACCTCTTCATGGGACGATGTGCCAGATGTGCCAAAAGAAGATTTCATTCAAACACAGGAGCTCGTAGACGCCATTTGGATGTGTTATAATAACACTGGAGCAAGTAACATTGAATCACTAACCATTAGACCTCTAAACAGAGACTTTTAAGTATTACATCAACGGGATGGGAAAAGACAAACTCAAACGATTTGCTGACGTAGCCAAATACAAAAATGTATTGGAGCCAACTTGGGAAGAGTCCATGAATCAAGAATATTATTTAAAAGGAAAATGGGCTTCTGATTTTTTTAAAAATGATAACCCCATAGTATTAGAACTAGCTTGTGGAGGGGGAGAATATACTGTAGGACTTGCCAGGATACATCCTGATAAAAACTTTCTAGGAATTGACATCAAAGGAAATCGAATTTGGAAAGGCGCCACAATAGCTTTGAACGAAGGATTGGATAACGTTGGTTTCTTAAGAACCCGAATCGACTTTATAGAAAACTTTTTTTCTGAAAATGAAATCAGCGAAATTTGGATTACGTTCCCCGACCCTCAAAAACAAAGTAACAGAGCTAGGAAAAGACTGACACACATGATGTTTTTGGACAGGTACCGCAAGTTTTTACAAAAGGAAGGCAGCCTCAGGTTAAAAACAGACAGTACTTTTTTATATGAGTTTACACAACTAGTTATCAACGAAAATAATTTTGATGTACTGGTGGACAGCTCCGATGTTTATGGTGAACTACTTCCAACACAAGAAGATTCCTTGCTGTATAAGGAATTGAACATCAAAACATTTTATGAAAAAAAATGGCTGGAGGAAGAAAAACTGATCAAGTACTTAGCATTTAACATTGCTTAATTACAATAATTCTTCTGTTGGGTCCCAATTAATTTTCGGAAACGATTTTACTTGATCTTTTACCACAATTACACCTTCTGCTTCCAATAATTCTTGCATTTTTGTAGGAGATGAAAAATGCATTTTTCCTGTTAAAAGACCATTCCTGTTGACTACCCTGTGAGCTGGAAGTGTAGGGTCATAATCGTGACATGCATTCATCGCATACCCCACTACTCTAGATGATTTGGCTGCACTTAAAAATTTAGCTATAGCTCCATAGGAAGTCACACGGCCTTTTGGAATGAGTTTAACCACTTCATATATTTGCTCGAAAAAATCTCCTTTGCTTTTCATTTTGAAAGAAATCTAAAAATAAGTTAAAAAAACGAAACATTACTGATAGCATTCTCGTACATGCTATTT
>JBLIAZ010000167.1:0-5738 GCA_047631875.1 Saprospiraceae bacterium | reverse complement strand
AGGAGTCGATGCGAAAAAAACAACCCTCCAAAAAAGCAACCTTTTGAATAATGCCCGTTTAACGTTTACATGCTAAAACTGTTTTGAAGTAGCATTTGCAAGGGTTATTAAGAATGGATTATTATCCACTGTTTTTAAATTGTGTCACAAATATTAATACCTTTGTGTCAAGATTTTAAAGAAATTCGCACATGAACGCTGTTTATTTATCTTTAATATGTTCCCTAGTAATTGCCATTGCGGCGATACCTACAATCATTCGAATCTCTTACTTGAAGCATTTATACGATGTCCCTGACGACAGAAAGGTACATGGAAAAGCAATTCCCACATTAGGAGGTCTAGCAATTTTCGCCGGATTTGCAATTGCGTTAAGTGTTTTTGCGCCAAACGACATTGAGTTTATTCAGTACCAGTACTTATATGCTGCTCTTTTAATCATCTTTTTCACAGGAATACAGGACGACATTTTGTCTATTTCTCCTCTTAAAAAGCTACTCGGTCAAATAATTGCTGCCGCACTTGTGGTACTTATGGGAGGAGTAAAACTTACCAGCATGCACGGTTTATTTGGTATAGGTGCAATTGACGATTCTTGGAGTATTATATTGACCATATTTACTTTGCTTGTAATCATGAATGGTTCAAACTTAATTGATGGTATCAACTGGCTATCTGGTGGTGTTGGAATTGTGGTTTCACTAGCTTTTGGCATCTTCTTTTTAATAAATGGGCACCATGAATTAGCCATTATTTCAAGCTCTCTTATAGGGGGGCTACTTGGCTTCATGTGGTTTAATAGAACTCCTGCAAAGATATTCATGGGGGATACGGGCTCCCTCATTATTGGGCTAATTAATGGGGTTTTGTGCATATACTTTATCAACATCAACGGTACTGCGGTTCCTTTTATATTTGAGGCTTCTCCAATAATTGCTTTCGGTATATTAATAGTTCCTTTATTTGACACCCTGAGAGTGTTTTTATGGAGAATGTTAAGAGGTAAATCTCCATTTAGCCCTGACAGAAATCACATTCATCATAGGTTGCTGGAATTAGGGTACAGTCATATGAAAAGTTCTGGTATTATCGTATTTACAAACATTGTCTTTATAGCTTTTTTATTTTTTGCACACAATAGATTCAACAGCTTTGTATTGCTATTGGTGCTGTTAGGGGCTGCATCTGCACTGTCCTATCTTCCCTCTGTGATAATTAAAAAACGCAAAAAAGAAAGTCAGGGCGTAACCATTAAAAACACACGCACCAAAAGACCTCCTCTATCAAAAGTCAGCTAATGTGTTTTAGGATAAAACATGCGACAACCCTCATTTTAGGAGGAATTCTTATTTTTGGTAACCTACAGCTAAGCGCTCAAAATAAGGTCATCGACAGGACAGTTCAATACTTTTTCAGCGATTATTTTGGAGCACTAGATACTGCGTTCACCTCAACACAAAATTCAAGTACTACCTTTTTAATTGACACCACTTATTCGGATGTCATTAAAAACCTGAAACTTCCTAAATATAAAGGGTTTATTTCCTCCCGACTATTCAATGAGAATTGGATTCATGTGTCAAGTAAAGATTATGACATTACTCTGAACCCGCACTATAGTCTTGCGGTTGGTCATGAAACCTCTATCAACGAACCCATTTGGATAAACAAAAGGGGACTCTACTTAAATGGAAGATTCGGAAATAAGATTAAAATTCATAGCTATTTTCAAGAAGGGCCAATAAGCCCAGAACCTTTCATAAACAATTATATTTCAACCACTAGAATCAGACCTGGAGAGGGAGAAGTAAAAATTGATGGCACAAATGTGTTTGGTAAATATTTAAGTTTTGGTGGGGTAGAATACAAGGCCAGCAAATACGTTGACATTACCTTTGCGCACGGCAAAAATTTCCTTGGGGATGGATACCGGTCACTACTATTGTCCGACGTAGGAGCAAACTACCTTTTTGGCAGAATGGATTTTCATTTTGGAAAAAAAATAAATTATACCGCCATTGTTTCAGAGTTCATTGACTATAGACCCGACATGGTCCAGGCGGGAAACATGCTAAGGCAGAAAAAATACGGTAGTTATCACTATTTAGACATTAAATTAAGTAAAACTTTTCAGCTTTCGTTGTATGAGGCAATCATCTGGGGGGGGGATTCTGCTGCAAGGAATACTTTAGAACTAAATTACTTAAACCCTTTTGCCATCATGCGTCCCTTGGAGTTTGGTCTCGGGTCACCTGACAATGTCTTAATCGGAACAGCTTTTAAATACACGCCAACCATCAACATGACCTTCTACGGACAGTCCTTGCTTACCGAATTCTTTTACAAAGAATTTTTTGGAGGCAACAACTGGTGGGGTAATAAATATGCTCTTCAAGGGGGTGCAAAGTTTCATAATTTCAAATTTGCAAAAAATTTGTTCTTTCAAATCGAATACAATCACATTAGGCCCTTTACTTACAGTCACAGGTCTTCCCTCACTAGTTTTTCCAATGCTGGGCAACCTTTAGCTCATCCAAGTGGGTCAAACCTAAAGGAAGGTGTTTTCATTGCAAACTATAGGCACAAAAGATGGAACATGCACCTAAAGTCATTGTACAGGGTTTCTGGTTTAGAAAACTCCGACAGCACCTCAATCGGAACCGACGTGCTTCGGTCTTATTACCAACGAGAAAATGAATTTGACAATGTAATTGGTCAGGGTGTCTCTTATCAACAGTTTCACAACACAATTTCACTTTCTTATCTTATAAACCCTTCAAACATGCTGTTCATTGAAGGTGGTGTAGTAAATCGACATCAAATAATTGCAGGGACAAACATCCAACAAAATTATTTTTTTATTGGTTTAAAAACTGGTATTACCAACAATTATTACGATTTTTGACATAAATTGTCATGGGAAAAACAGCGCTTATCACAGGTATTACGGGTCAAGACGGAGCATATTTAACGGAATTACTTTTAGAAAAAGGGTATACTGTTCATGGGATTAAACGTCGCTCATCACTTTTTAACACTACGCGAATAGATCACCTATACCAAGATCCACACGAAAAAAATGTTAAACTAAAGCTCCACTATGGGGACTTAACAGACTCCACCAACATCATCCGAATTATAAAAGAATGTCAACCTGACGAAATTTATAACTTAGGAGCAATGTCTCATGTTAAAGTAAGTTTTGAAGAGCCTGAATACAGCGGAAATGTAGACGCGCTAGGAGTGTTGCGAATCCTCGAAGCGGTACGGATTTTAGGTTTAGAAAAAAAGACAAAAATATACCAAGCATCAACTTCGGAATTATACGGAAAGGTGCAGGAAATACCACAAAAAGAAACAACACCTTTTTACCCTCGCTCACCATATGCCGTGGCAAAAATGTATGCATATTGGATAACTGTCAATTATAGGGAAGCATATGGCATGTTCGCATCCAACGGGATTCTATTTAACCACGAAAGCCCTTTACGGGGAGAAACCTTTGTGACTAGAAAAATTACCCGAGCTGCTTGTCGAATAGCTTTAGGTTTGCAATCCAAATTTTTTATGGGCAACATTGACTCTAAAAGAGATTGGGGACATGCAAAAGACTATGTCGAAGGCATGTGGAGAATGTTACAACATGACACGGCAGATGATTTCGTGCTTGCTACAGGTGTCACTACTACGGTACGTAATTTTATTATTTACTCTTTTGATGAATTGGGCATCACCCTTGAGTTTAAAGGCAAAGGCATTGACGAAAAAGCGTTTGTAGTTTCTGCCAAAAAAGAACACGCTGTCGAGGTGGGTCAAGAGATTTTAAGCATCGATCCTGAATATTTTAGGCCAACAGAAGTAGAATTGCTAATTGGTGACGCTACAAAAGCAAAAGAACAGCTTGGGTGGGTACCAAAATACGATATTAAATCCTTAGTAAAGGAAATGGTTCAGGAGGATTACAAATTGTTTGAAAAAGACCTTTACCTGAAAAAAGGAGGACACCAAATCATGAATAACAATGAATAAACGCAATGAATAAAAGAGATAAGATATATCTTGCTGGTCACCTCGGTATGGTTGGCTCTGCTATTCATCGAAAACTAATAAAAGAAGGGTTTCAAAACATCATTACTGCTACCTCAGCAACACTTGATTTAAGACAAGAGCAAAACGTTCAAGAATTTTTTGAAACACATCGTCCTGACCATGTTATTTTAGCTGCAGCAAAAGTTGGTGGTATTAACGCAAACAACACCTACAGAGCAGAATTCTTAAGGGACAACCTAGCAATTCAAAACAACGTAATTCATTCAGCATACGAATACGGTACAAAAAAGTTGTTGTTTTTAGGTTCCTCTTGTATCTATCCACGTCTTGCAGCACAACCATTGAAAGAAGAATACTTGTTGACAGGAGAACTAGAGCCGACTAACGAGCCCTATGCCATTGCAAAAATTGCAGGAATTAAAATGTGTGAAGCATACCATGATCAATATGGTTGCGATTTTTTTAGCGTAATGCCAACCAATTTATATGGTCCAAATGACAACTACGACTTGAAAAACTCTCATGTTCTTCCTGCATTGATGAGGAAATTTCATGAAGCAAAAATACAAAATGATGAATCCGTTGAGATCTGGGGCACTGGAACACCAAGAAGGGAGTTTTTACATGTGGATGATTTAGCAGAAGCTTGTTACTTTTTACTTCAAAATTATTCAAGCAAAGAATTTTTAAACATAGGTGTTGGGGAAGACATCAGCATCAAGGATTTAGCTTTATTAATAAAAGAAATTGTTAGCTACAAAGGGGACTTAGTATTTAACAAGTCTAAACCTGACGGGGCTCCACGAAAACTAATGAACGTTGATAAGATCCACGCATTAGGATGGAAAGCAAAAATTAATTTAAAAGACGGCATTGCAACAGTCTACCAAGAATTTGCAAAAAACAACATGACATGAAACAGGTCCTGTCTTTTCTATTTTTATTTTCGTCTGTGTTTGCCTTTTCACAACAAATACACACTCCTTTCAACCACGAAATAAATTCAGTAGTTGAAAAAAACCTGTACCGAAAAGAGAGTAATTTTCACACTTCGATTCGGCCATTTTACAGACACCAGGTGGAGCCAGAAAGCAAAAGAGACTCTCTTGTTGCTTTACAAAAAAAGGAAAACAGGGTTTACCTGACTAGCGATCTGTGGTGGGCAAAATTGCTTAGATGGACCGAAAATAAATTATTGGACGATGATTTAGTCAACACCCACCTCGGAGCCCTTAAAATTAGAATCAATCCCACCCTCGATTTATTAAAAGGAGAAGACAGGGTGTCACAATTTGGCACTTGGCAAAATTCAAGAGGCTTCCAAATAGAAGGAGAAATAGGAGAAAGGTTTTCCTTTAATTCTTCGTTCAGAGAGACTCAAGCGCTTTTTTTACCTTTCATTAGCGATTACGGAAACCAAACTTACGTTCTTCCAGGGCAAGGTCGGTGGAAACATTTTAAAGGTGGGCCAGCACTAGATGTCGGTCACGCAGCAGGAGTGGTCCTATACAAAGCTAACAAAACGTTCAATTTTCAATTTGGACACGGCAAAAATTTCCTAGGAGATGGTTATCGGTCATTATTACTAAGTGACAATGCTTTTAACTACCCTTTTCTTAAAATAGAAACGACCTTTTGGAACATCAAATACGTGAACCTCATTGCTCAATTTAACCACTTGGGTTTTA
>JBLIAZ010000166.1:0-5794 GCA_047631875.1 Saprospiraceae bacterium | reverse complement strand
GAATCCACCATTGCGCACGGTATTCTTTCCCATTGAATGAAACCACCTCTCCATTTCCTGCTCCTAAACCACCATCTCCAAGGTATACCGTTTGGTCATTCCATGTTGCAGTACTGCATCCTCCTGACCCAAAAGCATCGGTAATGATAAATTCATAACATCCCTCAGTGATACAAAACTCCGTGATTTGATATCCTGAAGATGTGGAGGAAGTTAATCCAGCGTTTGAAGCAACCACGGTTGAACCATCTTTTACTTCCCATGATAAACCTGGGTTGGCAGACCTCTCCGAAATATAAAATTCAAATGGTTCTCCAAAAGTTACGTTGACAGCCATTGATTTGTTGTCATTTACGTTGTTTTCATCTGTTTGCCCGTTTGGATTTGCAACTTCAATTTTTAAAATTACAGACCCTGTCGCTGCAAAAGAAATTCCAGCGATAGAAACTATCTCAGTTTGTCCCGATGTTAAACTGGTGGTGTGATTTACTGTTTTAACAAGTACATTGTCTAAATAAACTTTAATGTCCACACTGGTCATGGTCGCATCACCACTGTTTTTAATTTCCACTTTGGGATCCACAGTGTTTCCACAAAAAGCAGAAGCTACGTTGGTAATTTCCATCACCGAAGCATCATAATCTTTTACTGCAGCTCCGTAAATATCACTTTCCCATAATCCCCTACCGTACGTTCCAGCAAAAATCTTGTTACTTACGTACTGAATTTCTAATTCATAAACCCTCACGTTAGGCAAACCGACAAGGTAGTCCACATAACTTGTCATGTTGTCATCAATGTAACTAACAAAACCGTTTCCTCCAACATACAATCCGTTCTCCGAACCTTTTTGCCATATAGCACAATAATAAGAAGTTCCTGTTGGAAGGTTTTTAGTATAATTGGTCCAAGAAGATCCAGCATTTGTAGACACATAAACTTTACTTGAAGTTACCACAGCAACTCTTTGCTCGTCCTCAGGATCAACCGAAATCCAATTAACAGTTCCCAAAGTCCCAGACAATGTCGTCCATGAAGCACCTCCGTTTGTGGTCCTGCTTAAAGTAGTGCCGTCCGCTACATACATGTACTGGTTATTAGTTTCAGCAATTTTAAGTTCGTCAAGTGACCCTCCTCCAAAAGTTGAAATTTGTGTCCAATTACTTCCTTTATCTGTACTTTTCCATACTTCATTTAAGCCAACATATATTGTGCTTGCATTTGTTGGATCTTGCTCAAATGGCGTTACCCATGCTCCCGAACCTGTTGGCTCAGTAATACCTGAGTACGAATTACCTTGGTTGGTTGATTTGTACAATGAACCGCTTTGTGTAGTACCATATAAATTGTTTGGATTGTTCCAATCTACAAACCCCTCCATTCCGTCAGCTCCTAACCAAAATTTAAATTCTCTTCCGGCTCCACGCATAACACATGTGCCATTGTCTTGGGCACCACCTGTCACTACATTCGGGTCTGTTTTTGAAATTCCAATTCTGTAATACTGACGCAATCCCATGCCTGTAGTTTTGTCTTGAAAACTTGAAGCTTGGTCATCGCTCGTGTAAAACCCACCATCAGAACCAACATATATTCTACTTCCTTGATACACCAGGATGTCCACATCAGCATGACAATATCCAACACCCTTATTGGCTGCACCACTGTGTGTCCAATAAGAAGTCAAAGAAAAAGAAGTTCCGCCATTGGTTGATTTCCAAGTTTGGATCCCAGCTAGGTGCACTTCGTTTTCGTTGCTAGGGCTTACAATGATGTCCATGTCCCGTGGAGCTTGTCCACTGTCATCACTTCCATCGTCAGCGTATCCAAAATAGTTAATTGAACTGTTCCTGATTTGAGAAAAAGAGGCTCCATTGTTGGTCGATTTGTACAACCCTCCAAAGGTTCCACCGCTTTCTTCAGCAATGTAGACTACTGAGGGATTATCAGCTGTCACTGCCATCATTTTCTTACCACTTCCAAAACCAGAATTTATTTGAGTAAAACTTGTTCCGGTATTTGTCGATTTATAAACACTGGCACCTGAAGCATAAACAACGGTAGGATCTCCTGGTTTGAACTCCAGGTCATAAATTGAAGATCCCGCAGAACTAACTTGTGACCAAGACGCTCCCCCGTTAGACGATTTATAAACTCCTCCACTTGAAGAAGATGAGAACACAATGTTTGCATCTGTAGGATGGTACAAAATTCTGATTATATCTCCAGAAGCTGAATGGTTAGTAGAGCTCCATGTAGCTCCTCCATCAGTACTTTTATATACTTCTCTGTTTGTTCCCCATAAATAATGATTTGCATTGTGCGGACTAATTGCCAAGGACCAAACGTCTAAGGTTTGAAAGTTGTCAGCCAAAGGAGACCAGTTAATGCCAGCATCACTTGATTTCCAAACGCCACCGGTTGGTGAACCAACAATGATATGATTAGCGTTATTAGGGTCAACCCCAATGGAGGTAATCCTACCAACACCTGAGTTCCAGCCTGAAGTGGCACTCCAGTATGTAGGGCCAACTTCTTCCCAGTTTCCAGTTGTACTAGTCCCAAGGGTTAAATCTCCCTTTCCTTTTCTTTGGTTTTCCCTTTTACTTCTTTGGGCTTTTCGGTAAGTCCTCAAAGCCTTCATTTGACTGTTGTTGGAACGTTTAAATCCGTTCTCGTCAATGTCTCTTTTTGCTACATACAGCCAACGTTGAAATTGTTTGTAGCCAGAACCTCGCCCTGTTCCATTTGTTTCGAAATAATTGTTTGCTTCGGTTTCTATAATTTCAATTGTATAGGTTGCTTGATCAATCATGTACTGGTATTTTTGTCCAAAGCTGGTCAAGCCCAAACAAATACACAGCACGCACAGCGTGTTGTTAAGTGTCATAGTGAGTTAAGTTAAGTGGTAACAATATATAGAAATAAATCCTTCATTCCTAGCACATTACAAGCAATGATAAAACCACCGAACAAGAAGCTTTACTCCGATTGACTATCAGAGGAAATAAAAAATATAAAAAATAATTTAACTTAATTTACCCTCAAGCGCTGACCGATTCGCAAGGTTTTTTTACGGCTCATTCTATTAAGCCTGCATAGTTTACCTATTGAAACATGGTATTTTTTTGATATCCTCCAAAGAGAATCTCCACTGCTTACCCTGTGATATCTTGTTTCCCTTGCCTTTTTTGCCAAAGCAAAACTTTGCTTACTTAAACTAAGGTCATCTTGCTTTAAAGAAAAACTTGAATCGGTGATTGCAAATACTTCTGAAGGGTTAAAAGGCTCTCCTAAATACCGGATTTCTAGATGTAAATGACTTCCAAAACTCCTTCCTGTATTCCCTCCTTTTCCAATGATGGTTCCTGCATCCACCACATCTCCAGGAGTGACCAGCAGTTTGGACAAGTGAGCGTACAAGGATTCTAAACCGTTCGCATGTCTTACCACAACCACATAACCGTATGACTTACTGTATTTGGCAATGCGAACCACTCCTTCAAAAACACTAGCTACCCTATCCCCTTTTTGTAATTTTAAATCCACTCCGTAATGTGGCCTGCCTTTTCTCCATCCGTATTCCGAGGTCACTCTTCCAATCACTGGTGCGGAGAACTGACAAGAATCTTTGATTAATTTTAACTTGATATTTTCGTTGATTTTTGTGAGGTTTTCACGTTTCCCCCAAATAGATGATTGCTCCCAATGACAATAATGGTCGTATGCTGGCAGGTACATTAAGCTGTCTGAAATATCCCATTGAGAGCTGTCATTGTACAAAGACATATTGTACGGTCGGGCATTCAATGTGGTCATGCTCATCAAAAAAGCAACGAGAACAACAGTAATTCTACTAATCATGCTGCAAAGCTAACAGATGATGTCAAGCCCAGAGCCAGTAGTATTTTATCTTATTCACAGTTAATTGTGCAAGGTGATTTGACGTGCTGATTTTAAGCTTTGAACTCACGAACAAGGTCGGCGAAAAAATCATCAAAAAGTTGCTCAAGTTGGACCTCATTTTTTACCAACACAGGTATAGCATCTTGCAATACTGCCTTGTTTTTAATTCTTGCAGACATTTGAGTAAGTATGTTTTTCAAACCTTCAATTGTTTGATATTGCAACATCCATTCATGCATTTTCATGATGGGCGCCACCTTGTTAATCCTCTCAGTCAATGAATTGCTATTTCCTTCATACTTTACAAAAAGCACCTTCACAAATTCGTTTAAACTGACCTTTGAAAACTTTGACCAATTTTTTGCTAAAAAATAATCAAAACACATGTCGACGATGACGGCCGAAAACCTGCCTGAAACCGGTCTAAAAATTTCAATGCAACTTTTAACGAGTGGATGGTTGTCCGTATAGTGGTCTATGCGTCTGTGTAGCAATACACCCTCCTTAAGCAAAGGATTCACATCCTCCATCTTTTTCCCTTTGACGAAATCACCAAAGGTGTTTCCTAACATTGTCAATGGCTCATCTGGGGATAAATAGGAATGTGCTAAAAAATTCATGGAGAAATGATATTGAAATTTACCGTTCAAGCAAGGAATTTACCGTAGCTGTAATAATAGCAATTATTAAGATAAAAAGTTGCTAATTTTACCCTGCGATGAAACCCTTAATTAAAAACAGGCATTTATACTGGATCCTTCAAGTTTTAGGCTGGGGGTCTGCCTCAGTTTTGAGCTTAATATTCAAGTACTTAACCACCTTGCGTATCACGGACAGTGACGTAGGGCTAGCGGTTTTAATTTTTGTCTTAGGAATTTTGTTCTCCAACATGATTCGATTCGTGTATAAACATTTCAAATGGCACGAGCAAGATTTAGTGACTATTCTACACAAAGTGGCAATTTTAGCAGTATTAACCGCGGTCTTGAAATTACTGACACTGCATGCCCTGATCAACATTTGTCCAGATACTGTTCATAAATCTTTTGGAATTGTTGGTTTTGCTCAATATGGTATTCGATTTAGTATCCTTTACTTTTTTTGGGGCGTTTTGTATTTCATAGTTTACTTTTTTACCAACTTCAAAAAAACTGAAATCATCAACCTTAAAAACAAGGCTCAGATGAACGCGGCACATTTGAACAAACTAAAATCGCAATTGAATCCTCATTTCATGTTCAACGCCATGAATGTGATTCGAGCACTTATTGACGAAGACAGTTCAAAAGCTAAAATTGGCATTACTCAACTGTCAAATATCCTCAGGCACACATTGAATGTCAACCAACAAAAGCTAATTACCATAGAAGAAGAACTTGAGATTGTATCTGATTATTTGTCCTTGGAAAAATTGAGATTTGAGGAACGATTACATTGGGAAAACAACATTGACCAAAAATTCATGAGCTATTCCATCCCTCCGATGTTGTTGCAAACTATTGTCGAGAATGGTATAAAACATGGAATTGCTAACTTGGTTGAAGGAGGGAAAATAGCACTTCATAGTGAACAAACTGAAGGAGGCTTTAGTATTTGTGTTGTCAGCGATGGGCAGTACGATGAAAACAACAAAAGCAAAGGGTTAGGAATTCGTAACAGCCGAGAAAGACTTTTCGTGATTTTTGGAGACCAAGCTGAAATCACCATTAAAAACTTAAACGATCATCAAGTAATTTCATGCATTCGTTTACCTAAACACCTCGAAAAATGATAAATACACTGATAATTGATGATGAGCGTTTGGCACGAGTGGAGCTTACTCAACTACTTCGGTCCTTCCCTCAAATTAACATCATTGGAGAGGCCGTCAACGGCAACGATGCTGTAG
>JBLIAZ010000165.1:0-5904 GCA_047631875.1 Saprospiraceae bacterium | reverse complement strand
CGGATGATTCCCGTAAAATTGTGGTTTTGTCTGCAGTTTCAGGAACGACTAATAGCCTTGTTGCAATTGGGGAACAGTTCGGGAAGGACAACAAGTCCGATGCAAGAAAAATGATTGAGGAGTTGGAAGCTAAGTATTACATCATCACTAAGGAACTATACTCGTCAGAGGAATTTTTGGCAAAAGGAAATGCAGTAGTACAAGAGCATTTTAACTTCATGAAGTCGTTTGCTGTTCAGGTATACAATATTTTTCAAGAAAGAGCATTGCTTGCTCAAGGAGAATTGATGTCAACGAAATTGTTCAATCTTTACTTACAAGAAGAAGGACACAATTCTGTATTGATTCCAGCTTTGGAAACCATGAGGATTGACAAGGACGAGGAACCAGACATGGAGTTCATCAGGGAACATTTACCAAAGGAAATCGCAAAGCATGATGATGCTAACATATTCATTACTCAAGGTTTTATTTGCAGGAACTCTTTTGGTGAAATTGATAATTTAAAAAGAGGAGGAAGTGATTACTCAGCGTCTTTAGTTGGGAATGCTATTAAAGCATCTGAAATTCAAATATGGACTGACATTGACGGCATGCACAACAACGATCCAAGGGTCGTTGAAAACACGAAGCCGGTTGCTAAGTTGTCTTTTGACGAGGCGGCTGAGTTGGCATATTTTGGAGCTAAAATTTTACACCCACAATCTATTCGTCCAGCAAAGGATGAAAATATTCCAGTTAAATTATTGAATACTTTATTGCCATCAGCAAAAGGGACTACAATCTCAGAAGAAACTGACAACAGTGGAGGTCCTGTAAAAGCGATTGCTGCAAAGGATGGTTTGGTTGCTATTAAAATTAAGTCGGGAAGGATGTTGTTGGCTTACGGTTTTTTGAGGAGTGTGTTTGAAGTATTTGAAAGGTTTAAAACACCAATTGACATGATTACCACTTCAGAAGTTGCCGTGTCAGTAACGATTGATAAACTAGATTCTCTAGAAGAAATTGTGGCAGAATTAGAAGCTTTTGGAATTGTGATGGTGGACAAAAATCAAACAATAGTTTGTGTGGTTGGAAACATGATTGCTGAGGAAGGAGGGATGGCTGAAAAAATATTTTCTAGCCTGAACAACGTGGCCATTAGAATGATTTCGTACGGTGGGAGTTACCACAACGTATCCATTTTGATTGATGCTGCTGATAAAGTGAAAGCGTTGAATGCATTAAATAAAGGTTTGTTCGATTTTGCTTAGGCAATAAATTAGCACTTATTTTTAATCCACAATGGTTACTATGAAAAACTCAGCAATGCTCAAGGCAATACAAGGAAAAGAAACTCCTTTTTATTATTACGATTTAAACTTATTGAAGTCTACTTTGGATTTTGCTAAGTCTGAAGCCAACAAGTACGACTTTGAATTGCACTACGCCTTAAAAGCAAATTTTGACGATCGTGTCATGAAAACTGTGGTAAAGGCTGGTTATGGAGTAGATTGTGTCAGTGGAAATGAGGTTCAATTGGCACTTAAAAATGGTTTTAAAGCAAAGGAAGTCGTGTTTGCTGGTGTGGGGAAAAGTGATGCGGAAATCAATACGGCGCTGGATTTAGACATCTTTTGTTTTAACTGTGAAAGTGCTCAAGAAATACAAGTAATTAATGAGTTAGCCATTGCTAAAAATAAAACGGCAAAGATTGCTTTGAGGATTAACCCTAATGTGAATGCGAACACGCACAAGTACATCACTACTGGTTTAAAAGAAAACAAGTTTGGAATTGACATGTGGGAAATGGACGAGGTGGTGGACGTGGTTAATGCTTGCGATAATATTCAATTGTCGGGCTTGCATTTTCACATTGGTTCCCAAATCACGGATTTGACTTCCTTTAAAAACTTATGTTCTAGGGTAAATGGTATTCAGAAATGGTTTTTTAGTCGTCAAATTAAAGTAGATTTTTTAAACATGGGAGGTGGGTTAGGTATTAATTATTATGCTCCAGTAGAGCATTCGATTCCTGATTTTGAAAATTATTTTAAAATATTCGACGAGTTTTTGGAATTGCGTCCAGGTCAAAAGGTTCATTTTGAATTGGGACGGTCCATTGTGGGGCAATGCGGAAGCTTATTCAGCAAAGCTTTGTTCATCAAAAAAGGCATCAGTACCAACTTTGTGATATTGGATGCAGGGATGACAGAACTTATTCGTCCAATGTTGTACCAAGCATATCACTTGATTGAAAACATCAGTTCAACAAGTGAAACAACTGAGAAATACGATGTGGTAGGACCGATTTGTGAGTCTACCGATACTTTTGCAAAGGCATTAGAATTACCTGAAACCAAAAGAGGGGAATTGTTTCAAATTCATTCTTGTGGAGCATATGGTGAGGTGATGGCGTCAAACTATAATTTAAAAACACTTCACTCGGCTGTATATTCAGACGACATAAACTAAAAAAGCTATAAATTAGCGTGGCTGAAATTACCGTCAGTCAATTTAAAACATAAAATCATGAGCGATTATCAAGTAGTAGTTATAGGTTCTGGCCCAGGAGGGTACGTTGCAGCCATCAGGTGTGCACAATTAGGAATGAAAACAGCGATCGTTGAAAAGTACAATACTTTAGGAGGGACGTGTTTAAATGTGGGTTGTATTCCTTCAAAAGCTTTACTAGATTCTTCACATCACTATCACGATGCTGAGCATACTTTTGCGGAGCATGGAATTGAGTTGAAAAACTTGAAAGTGAACATGGGGCAAATGATTAAAAGGAAAAGTGAGGTGGTTGCTCAGACAAGTGGTGGGATTAACTTTTTGATGGATAAAAACAAAATCGATGTATTGACCGGTTTTGGAAGTTTCAAAAATAAAAATACGATCATCGTTACTGATGAAAAAGGAAAAACGAAAGAAGTTTCTGCTGATAAGGTAATTATTGCTACGGGTTCAAAACCTGCAAGTTTGCCGTTTATCAAATTGGATAAAAAGAGAGTAATTACTTCAACTGAAGCGTTAAACTTGAAAGAAGTTCCTAAGCACATGATCGTTATTGGTGGTGGTGTAATTGGATTAGAATTAGGTTCAGTTTATGCTCGTTTAGGTGCTAAAGTTTCTGTGGTAGAATTTTTACCAGGAATCATCCCAACAATGGATAAAGCATTGGGGAAAGAACTTCAAAAAACATTAAAAAAGACCCTAGGATTTGAATTTTATACCAGTCATAAAGTGAGTGATGTAAAAGCGTCTGCAAAAGAAGTAAGTGTAAAAGCTGAAAACAAAAAAGGTGAAATAATTGAATTAAAAGGTGATATCTGTTTAGTTTGTGTTGGTCGTAAGCCGTACACGGATAAGTTAGGATTAGAAAACGCTGGTGTTAAAGTTGACGACAGAGGAAGGGTTGATGTTGATGGTGGTTTACAAACTAACGTTCCTGGAATATATGCAATTGGTGATGTAATTAAAGGAGCTATGTTGGCTCACAAAGCAGAGGAAGAAGGAACTTTTGTTGCTGAAAGCATCGCTGGTGAAAAACCACACATCGATTACAACTTGGTTCCTGGTGTTGTGTACACTTGGCCTGAAGTTGCTGCTGTTGGAAAAACAGAAGAAGAATTAAAAGAAGCGAAAGTGGCGTACAAATCGGGTATGTTTCCTTTTAAAGCTAGTGGACGAGCAAGAGCAAGCATGGATACTGACGGTTTTGTAAAAGTACTTTCTGATGCTACGACTGATGAAATAATAGGTGTACATATGATTGGACCTAGAGTGGCTGACATGATCGCTGAGGCTGTTGTTGCTATGGAATTTAGAGCAAGTGCCGAGGACATCGGAAGGATTTGTCACGCGCACCCAACATTTACTGAAAGCTTTAAGGAAGCTGCTTTGGATGCAACGGGTAAAAGGGCACTGCACATATAGTTAAAATCACATGATACAAGGGATAGCAATTGCTATCCCTTCTTGTTTTAGAGGAATAAGAACGGACATTCGGACAGATGAAAGCATTATTACTTGTTAATTTAGGAACACCGGATTCGCCAGACAAGAAAGCTGTAAAAAAGTACCTGCGTGAATTTTTGAATGATGGGAGAGTCATTGATTTCCCTAAATTAAAACGAACACTGCTTGTGAATGGAATTATTATTCCAGCTCGTGCCGGAAACTCTACAGCGCTATATAAAGAGGTTTGGACGGAAAAAGGTTCGCCTTTATTATTTCATACCGAGGATTTAACCGAAAAGATGAAAGGAGAGATGGGTGAGGATTGGGACGTGTACATGGGTATGCGGTATCAATCACCGTCTTTGGAAAGTGTGATGAGTGTCATCGAAAACAAAGCTTATTCGGAATTGGTCATTGTGCCTTTATACCCTCAGTACGCTAGTAGTTCTACAGGTTCTACGTCGCAAAAAATGATGGAAATTATTTCCAAATGGGAGGTGATTCCAACGTTCAGGATGATCAACAGTTTTTTTGAAAAGCCAGAATTTATAGATGTGTTGGCTGAAAATGGAGCGAAATATGATGTTAATTCATACGATCATGTGTTGTTTAGTTACCACGGTTTGCCGGAAAGGCACATTCAGAAATCATGTAAAATAGACGGTTGTACCACAGCAAGTTGTATCAGTAAATGTGACGCTGAAAGCATGTATTGTTACCGTTCGGCTTGTTATGAAACCACAAGGCAGGTGGTAGCAAAATTAGGTTTAAAAGAAGGGCAGTATACCGTAGCATTTCAATCCCGACTAGGAAAGGACCCATGGATTCAACCGTTTTCTGATGTGGTCATTGCCGATTTGGCTAAGAATGGAATAAAGAGAATGTTGGTTTTTTCGCCTGCCTTTGTAGCAGATTGTTTAGAAACAATTGTGGAGATTGGAGTAGAGTATCAAGAGATTTTTGAAGAACATGGGGGTGAGAAAATTCAATTGGTAGAAAGCATGAACAGTGCTGATAATTGGGTTAAAGCTCTTAAGGATATTGTGTTAGACAAATCTTATTAACTAGCATTGAGTATGCTTTCGAAAAAATTTCCGTTATCATCTACTTACAAGCAAAAGTTGTTTCAATATGCCCGAACGTTTGAAAATGTTGTTTGGCTGGACAGTCAAAATGAGACTGAACTTCAGCAAGAAATACATGGAACAGAAGGTGTAATAGTGGCTTTAGGGGAAAAGTCCCATTTGAAATGTAAGGCGGGTAATGCTTTTGATGCCTTGAGTGAATTCGTTTCGGATGGAAAATGGGCTTTTGGTTTTTTATCTTATGATTTAAAAAATGAGATTGAGAACAGTTTATCGAGTAGTAATTTTGATGGGTTAGACTTTCCTGACTTGTATTTTTTTGAGCCAGAAGTAATCATAAGGATTGAAGGAGGTGAGGTGGAGGTATTGTGTGAGGATGAGGTTTTACACTCGAAATTTTGTGATGAGTACAGTTGGGAATTCAAAGTATTTAAATCAATAAATAAGAAAGACGTAGTTGTTGAAAGCAGATTAAGTAAGTCGGCTTACATGAATAAAGTAGCTTCAGTTAAAAAGCACATAGCCAAGGGTGATGTGTACGAAATTAACTTTTGTCACGAGTTTTTTGCGGAAAATGCAAACATTGACCCATTTGAAATTCACGAAGAATTAATGGCGTATTCTCCCACACCTTTTTCGTCCTTTATTAAGGCGGATGAAAAATACGTCCTGTGTGCTAGTCCAGAAAGGTTCATTAAAAAAAGAGGTAACCGTATTGTTTCTCAACCTATTAAGGGGACTGTGAAACGAGGTAACGACGACGCTGAGGATTTAAAGTTGAAACAGCAATTATCGAATAATCCAAAAGAACGCAGCGAGAATATCATGATTGTAGACTTGGTTCGCAACGATTTATCTCAAGTAGCCCAAGATGGAT
>JBLIAZ010000164.1:0-5905 GCA_047631875.1 Saprospiraceae bacterium | reverse complement strand
TATTTCATAAAAGGTAGAAATCCCTTTAATTTCTTTTCCTAAGTTGTGGTTTCTATATTCCCATAAAACCGTCGGGCCAAAGGCTAAAATTAAACCCAGAATAGACAATTGTACTTTCTTGACAAGAGGTGTTTTTATTTTTAAAAAAATAGATAAAAGCAACAAAGCAAAAGTTCCAAAAACAGGACGTGTGATGAATATAAACCCAAAAACTGCACAAGCAATCAAGTATATTAAAATAAGTCCCCATCTTTTTGACTGATAATATTTCAGTTTCGAAAAGGCATATAACGCAAATAATAGAAACAATAACACAGGTGTCAAACCCTCGGTGAGTGTGTAAAATACATAACCACTAAAGGACGGTAATATGCCTAAAAAGGCTGCTGAAAAAAATGCCAATAGGTTTGGAAATCCCCAGTGTAAAAGTAACATGAAAAGCAGCCCTGCAGCAAGTGCTATTAATAAACATTGAGTCGTTCGAATAAACAACAAAGCGGTACTTTCTTCGAGTGTTGCAAAAAAAGGAAGACAAAACAATCCATACCCTGGGGAGCGCATATAATTACCCTGGAGTCCAGGAGAACCATCATTCCAACCTTTATTATTTAAGTAGTTTTTGGCTGGCAGCAAATAACTGACGTCGTCAGCTGTTTTAACTGTTTTTTCCAATCGTATCCTTGCACCACCTTCAATGCTCTTTTCAATGTTCAGGCGGTTTATTCCGTAAATGCTAACAAAAGAAATAAAGATCACCAGAAAAAACTGTGTCCATTTATATTTCACTGTTTGATTGACGGTCATGTGGGTTAAAATAACTGGAAACTACTTAACGATTTTCGTCCCTGCACTCCCGTGCACAGCTTTCCCTACTTGTAAAGCATGACATACATTAACTGCTGAAACTCCAGCTGAAATAGCCGCAAAGGCATTGTCCAGTTTTGGTATCATCCCCTCAGAGATAATTCCGTCATTTTTTAATTTTTTATACGATTCATTATTTATCTGAGGAATAACAGAATTTTTATCCTCAAAATCTTTTAAAACTCCTTGAAGTTCAAAACCATAAATAAGTTGAGTGTCTACTCCTGATTTTGCTAGGGCCACTGCTACTTCCGAGGCAATAGTGTCTGCGTTTGTATTAAGCATGTTCCCTTGACCATCGTGCGTTAACGGTGCAAGGACTGGCACTACCCCGCTGTTTAATAAAGTTTTTAGCAAATCAGTATTCACTTTATCCACATCGCCCACCCAGCCATAATCAATAGTAGCATGAATGCGTTTATGTGATTTTATCAAATTGCCATCAGCACCACTTAACCCCAGCGCGTTAATGCCATTTTTTTGCAATTGAGCAACAATAGTTTTGTTTGTCAAGCCGCCGTATACCATGCTCACCACTTTTAACATGGCATCATCTGTTACCCGACGGCCTTCCACCATTTTGGTTTCAACACCTAAATCAGTGGCAATTTTCGTGGCTAACCTTCCACCTCCATGAACCAGTATTTTAGGCCCCTCAATGGCTGAAAATGAAATTAAAAACTGAGCCAATTGCTCCTTGTTTTCAATGACCCCTCCTCCTATTTTTACAATGTTAACCTGCATTATAGATGCACTTTATTTAGATAAAAATTCTTGTAATATTGTTTGAATACTCACCACTCGATTTCCTGCTTGCTCAATGTGTAATGAGTTTTGACTGTCGAGTACTTCGTCAGCCACCACTACATTTCGACGAACCGGCAAACAATGCATGAACTTACCGTTGTTGGTTAAATCCATTTTTTTCTTAGTTATCATCCAGTCCTTAGAGGTAGGTAATATTTCACCATATTCCATGAATGACGACCAATTTTTAGCATATATGAAATCAGCTCCTTTGAATGCTTTCTCCTGATCATACTCAATAGAAGCCTTGGTCCGATACTTTGGTGCCAATTCATATCCTGGTGGATGAGTCACCACAAAGTCAACATCAGCCTCAGTCATCCATTCCACAAATGAATTTGCTACAGCTTGTGGCAATGCTCTTGGGTGAGGTGCCCAAGTTAATACCACTTTAGGTCGTGGTTTGGTTTTATTTGTTTCAATGGTAATTAAATCAGCAAAGGATTGTAAAGGGTGTAAAGTGGATGATTCCAAGTTTATAACAGGAACAGTAGCGTGCTTCATGAATCCTCGTAAAACAACCTCTTGATAGTCCTCAATTCGATCTTCTAAACCTGCAAAACATCGAATTCCAATTACGTCACTGTATTCACTAACAACTTGCGCAGCATCTTTAATGTGCTCAGCTTTTCCTTCGTCCATCACTGCGCCATCTGATGATTCAAGCTGCCATCCATCAGTACCCACATTCAAAGTAATCACGTTCATACCCAGGTTGTAAGCTGCCTTTTGAGAGCTTAAACGGGTTCTTAAGCTGGAGTTAAAAAAAATCAAACAAAGCGTTTTGTTTTTTCCTAATTCCAAGTTGGCTAAAGGATTATTTTTTGTTTCAATGCCCTTTTTTAGCATTGCTTGCAAATCTTTGATGTTTCGTAAAGAAAAAAAATTATTCATGATGTAATACTAGAATTATAATGTTTACAAACAGTTAAGACCTTCTCCTTCACTGCTTTTAAAGTAATTAACGGTGGTTATAATTGACCTTTTAAATCAAGCAAAAAGGAGCGAACTTTTTCAAGCGATTGAACTACCTCAGCTTCGCTTTTAGCGTTTGCCTTTCCTGATTTAAGTTTGTCTTTAGCTCCTTGTAATGTAAAACCTCTAACCTTAACCAAATGATAAATCAGCTTGATGTTATCTAAATCGTCCTTGGTGAACAACCTGTTACCTTTTTTGTTCTTTTTAAGCTTAAGGATATCAAATTCCTTTTCCCAAAACCTGATCAACGAAGCGTTTACGTCTAATATTTTACACACTTCCCCGATGGAGTAGTATAGTTTTTCTGTAGGTTCGTCGCTGTAAGCCATGTTACTTTAATTTGTTTTTAAAATTAAGGTAAAGAGTCGAGATGGCAAAGTGGTAATGGGAAAAGCCTTTGTGTAAAAGTGTCAGATTGCCTTCCTAATCCAGCGAAGTAGTAATCCCTTCACCGATTTTAACCAGTTCGCTGAACTCACCGTAGGTTAAATCGTTAAAAAAGAAGTTGGCCGGATTAATTTTCCTGCCGTCTTTAATAACTTCATAATGAAGATGACAACCAGTAGAGGTTCCAGTGTTTCCAACATAACCAATCAACTGACCTCTAGATACTTTTTGTCCCTTTTTAACAGCAAAACCACTCATGTGAGCATATAATGTTTGGTATCCAAACCCATGCTTTATGACCACGTGTTTTCCGTAACCTGTCCTGCTGTTGACTGCTTCCTTTATAACTCCATCACCAGTGGCATAAATTTTAGTTCCCTTTTTTGCTGTAAAATCAATACCGGTATGCATTTTTTTAACATGGTATACAGGGTGAATTCTCATTCCAAAACCAGAACTTGTCCTGATTAAATTGTGATTGTGAATAGGCTGTACCGCTGGAACAGTTGCTAATTTTAAAGACCGTGATTTTGATAATTTAGCAATAGCTTCAAATCTTTCTTTGTGTACCGTAAGTTTTGCTTCCAGTTCATGCAATTGTTTTGCAGAACTGATCATCAACTTGGAATTTTCAAAACCTTCTAAGTAACTTGTTTTGTCCACTCCTCCAGTTCCAGCTAAACGCAACGATTGAGCTATTGGTTCAACCCCGTAAATACCAGAGTATAAACTGTCATCCCTTAGTTGTAATACCGCTAAATCTTCTAATACAGGCTCAAATTGATTTGTTATATACTTAATTGTTGATTTTAATTTTTCGATTTCAGCTATTTGTTGACGTCCAATAATACGTGAAACCACAGGATAAGACAACACGATGAACACCAAGGCAATGACTAAAGACAAGCCACTGTGAATTCCAAGTTGTTTAAACTTTTGTTTTACAGAAACTTCCACTTTTTCAAACTGGTAAGTTTTCTGGTTAAACTTAAATTTTTCCTTGTTCATATTTTATTAAATTTGCCCACTCAAATACATGAGTGGTAAAATTCCTATGCAAAGATAGGCATTTTTAAGACAACACTCAAGTAGCTGAACTTTACAAAGAAAACGTACCATGATGACTGCTAAGGAAATACGCCAACAATTTTTAAACTATTTCAAAAACAAAGGACATGAATTTGTAGCTTCTGCTCCTATTGTAGTAAAAGATGATCCGACTTTGATGTTCATCAACGCGGGAATGAATCAGTTTAAAGATTTGTTTTTAGGTAATGCTCCAGTGAAGCATGCTCGGGTATGTAATTCACAAAAGTGTTTAAGGGTTTCAGGAAAGCACAATGATTTGGAGGAAGTTGGTGTTGATACATACCACCACACCTTGTTTGAAATGTTGGGTAACTGGAGTTTTGGTGACTATTTTAAAGAAGACGCCATAGCTTGGGGATGGGAATTTTTAACTGAAGTATGCAAAATTGACCCAAACAGCTTATACGTTACCGTATTTGAAGGAGCAAAAGAGGATGGATTAGGTTTGGATCAAGAAGCTTTAGATTTTTGGAAAAAACACATTCCTGAGGATAGAATACTCATGGGCAACAAAGCAGACAATTTTTGGGAAATGGGTAAAATTGGTCCATGTGGACCTTGTTCTGAAATCCATGTCGACATCAGGTCTGACGAGAAAAAAGCTTTAAAACCAGGTGCCGATTTAGTAAACATGGATCATCCACAAGTAGTGGAAGTTTGGAACCTGGTGTTCATGGAATACAACCGGTTAGCAAGTGGAGATTTGGAAAAATTACCAGCTCAACATGTAGATACAGGAATGGGATTTGAGCGTTTAGCTATGGTAATCCAAGGGAAACAATCCAACTACGATACGGATGTTTTCATGCCAATCATTGATAAAATAGTAGCCCTTGCAGGTAAACCATACGGTCAAAATGAAGAAATCGACATAGCTATTCGAGTGATTGCTGATCACGTGAGAGCTGTCAGTTTTGCTATCGCTGACGGACAACTACCATCCAACACTGGGGCAGGTTATGTGATCAGAAGAATTTTAAGACGTGGAATCAGGTATGGTTACAGCAAGTTAGACAAAAATGAAGCATTCATATATCAATTAGTAGATGTGCTTGCGGCTGAAATGGGTGAGTTTTTCCCTGAAATTATTGCTCAAAAGGGTTTAATTCAAAAAGTAATCAAGGAGGAGGAGAACAGCTTTTTGCACACTTTAGCAAAAGGAATTGAGCGCTATAAAGAGCACACTAAAAAAATCACTAGTAAGGTAATTGAAGGGAAATTTGCCTTTGAATTATTTGATACTTATGGTTTCCCTATTGATTTGAGTGATTTATTAGCTCGTGAAAATGGATTGACCATTAATATGGATGAATTCCATTCAGAATTGAAAAAACAAAAAGATCGTTCCAGAGCTGCAACAGCTATTGATGCTGGTGATTGGATTACATTGAATGAAGGTGAAGGAACATTTGTTGGATACGATGATTTAGAAACTGAAACAAAAGTGTTACGATACAGGGAAGTAAAAGCAAAAGACAAATCTTGGGTTCAAGTTGAATTAGGAGAAACACCATTTTATCCCGAAGGAGGCGGACAAGTTGGTGATGTAGGTGTGTTGGTTTTTGATGAGGAAAAATTATCCGTGGCAGATACTAAAAAAGAAAATGGTGTGATTTTACACTATTTACAAAAAATGCCCGCTGACATTAAAGCAAATGTCAAAGCCGTGGTAAGTGGAGAAAAAAGAAAAGGATCTGCTGCGAATCATTCAGCTACCCACTTAATGCATCACGCTTTAAGAAAAGTAGTAGGTACACATGTGGAGCAAAAAGGATCTTTA
>JBLIAZ010000163.1:0-5993 GCA_047631875.1 Saprospiraceae bacterium | reverse complement strand
TGCTGATAAAGTCTTGGCTATCAGTGAAAACACAAAAAGAGACATTGTGAGATTTTACGGAGTCAACCCTGATAAAATAGCAGTGGCGTATCAAAGTATTGATTCTTTGTATTTTGATGATTCGTCAAGTGAAATGGAAAACAAGGTTTTTGAGGAAAACAGTATTCCTAGTGATTATTTTCTTTCTGTAGGTAGTGTCCAGGAAAGAAAAAATTTAAAACTCATTGTCGAAGCATACAAGCTCTTGAGGCAAAGGGGGGGTGGATTTGATGTTCCTTTAGTAGTGGTTGGGAAAGGAAAAAAGTACAAGGAAGAGGTGCTTCAGTTAATTAAAGATGCTAAACTAGAAAAGTTTGTGATTTGGCTTGATAAATTGGATGACAGCCTTGCACTGAAAGCATTATATCAAAAAGCTAAAGCATTAATTTACCCCTCGCTCTACGAAGGGTTTGGATTGCCTGTTGCTGAAGCATTGCTGTGTAAAACACCTGTGATTACTTCAGGAGTTTCTTCCTTGCCTGAGGCAGGAGGGCCAAATTCAATTTACATTGACCCTCGGAGCCCGGAAGATTTAGCTGGAGCTATAAGTAAAGTACTTGAAGGTGGTGAAATGGTAGAAGTGATGAAGGAAAAAGGTCATGAGTATGCTTTGCAAAAATTTTCAGCGGAAAAGGTCAGTGAAAGAGTGATGAGTGTTTATGAAAGTCTTTTGTAAAAAAGCTCATTACACCCTTCCGCTCAATCATTTCACGAGATAAACTCCATATTCAATATCACGATTGTCCCATACGTTAGAATCAAACATGAATATCAGGTCAGGGTTTTCATCCAAGGACTTTTTAGTTATTCCTCTTTCCACCACTGCAAACCAGTTTTCCCAAATGACAATATCTCCCGATTTAAGATGTTCCAACTCATAGGAGTTCAATTCGGCACGTACAGCTGGATTAAAATGATCTATGTCCAAAGCCATGCTTAAATAAGGGTCAATAAAAACAAACCGTGCTTTTTTCTCGGCATGCTCGGGGTGTTCTTTAAAGTAAGCTGCAATTTTAAGTGCACAGACCTGACTTCCTGATAAGTTGAGTGTCCTGTTCCATTTAGGAGCGGCAGGGTTGGAGGTAAAAGGAAATACTAGTACATAGGCTACCAGTAAAATTTGAAGCACCAACTTCGGAGTTTTTTTATTTTTAAATAAATTCTCCGTAATGAAGTTGAATCCGATCAATGCAATGATTGCCATTAACGGTGCGACACCTAGGAAAACCCTTTTTAACCCCATGGAGTTAAAAATTCCCAAATACCAGAACAAGCTGTGCGCAATGAAAAACGTTAAAAAGGCTAGGCCAACCAACATTCTAATTTCAAGGTTGACAGTTTTTTTAATGCTTTTCCACACCAGTGCTACTAATCCAAACCAAATCAAGATGTACAATGGAACTCCAACTACAAACATCAATTGAGTAACAAAGTGATTGAGGTTTCCACTGCCATAATTGTCGTTCATGGCTGCATATGGAATTTTAGTAAAAACCCAAAGGATGTCCTGATGTACAAAGGATCCTGAAACAGAGTACACCACATGTCCAAAAATTAAATAAGGAATGGCTTTCCACTGTTGTTTGAATATAAAGTAAAGTCCAAAAACTCCCATGATAATTAAACCTTCAGACCTTACGAAAGGCAAAAAAGAAATGATAATTCCGGCAAGTATATATTGTTTTTTTACAGCGTAAAATGTTGATGTCGCCATAAAAAGAGCAAACAAAGGTTCTGTTAATCCTGAAAAAATAAGCGCAAAAAACAGGGGAGTAGCAATTAACATCAAAGCACTTAAGATGGCATTTTTAACTCCAAGTTTTTCAGCTGTTTTATAAGTGAAAAACACTGTCAGTAAGGATATGAATGCATTAAAAATCTTGATGCCTGTAAACCCAAATTGCGCAAAGGGACTGCTTAATAGTGTAAACAGTGGTTTCGCCCAATGGTTAAAATAAAGTTCGGGATGAGCAGGTGAATATTTAGCGTAAAGGTAGTGTAGGACACTGTCACCTGAACCGCCTGTTCCGTTATAATTAAGAAGAACAAAGCCACTTAATAAACCAAATAGAATAAGTACTAAATAAATTAACTTGCTTTTCATGGAACAAACTTAATCAAATAGCACTGTTAGCCTAAGGCAAAACACTTCTAATTCTGTAACTTTGCTATAAGTGAAAAACATGATCGAATTTCCATTTATATTACTTGTTGAATCGAAAGATCCCTTTTGGTTTTCATGGTGGTTTGTGGCGGTCGTGATTTTTTTAATTTCTGGGCCAATATTTTATTTTTCAAGGATGTCCTTTTTTGCTAGACAGCAAAAGATACTAGAAGAAAAAATTAAAATCAGGACTGGAGAGATTGAAAAGCAAAAAGCAGAGCTTGTAGAGCAAAAACGCTTGCTTGAAGAAGAACTTCATAGAGATGAACAACTTTTGTTAAACATGCTTCCTAGGAACGTAGCTAAGGAAATAATTGAAACAGGAAAAGCAGCACCAAAAAATTATCAATCGGCATCGGTGATGTTTGTAGATTTTAAAAACTTCACAAAAATTTCTGAAAACCTACGACCAACTGAATTGGTTGCAGAGCTAGACGATTCATTTGCTCATTTTGATGACATCGTAGATGAATATGGTGTGGAAAAAATAAAAACTTCCGGGGATGCGTACATGTGTGTAGGTGGTATTCCAGAACGAAACAGGACTCATGCTGTGGACACCGTTCTTGCTGGAATGGGTTTCTTAAAAATCATTGAGAAAAAAAAGAAAAAAAGAGAAGGAACTGGAAAGCCACAATGGGAATTGAGGGTTGGAATTCATACTGGTCAATTGGTGGCAGGAGTAATAGGTAAAAAGAAATTTTTGTACGACGTGTGGGGTGACACAGTGAATATCGCTTCTCGTATGGAAGGAAGTGGTGAAGCTGGAAAAATTAACATTTCAGAAGCCACCTTTAACCAGGTAAAGCAATATTTCGATTGTGAATACCGAGGTAAATTCCCAGTAAAAAACAAAGGTAAAATTGACATGTATTATGTCAAGCGAATCAAAAGGTTGTACAGTGAGGACGAACAAGGGCTGATTGCAAACAGGAAGTTAAGGGATCATCTTAATTTCAACGTGTACGGTGAAATAGGGTACAGAAAAGTAAGAAGGTACATGATAGACAGGTTAAAAAATAATTTACCTGAAGGGTTACATTACCACGGTTTACACCATACGATTGACGTCATCAATGCTGCTGAAAGGATTGCTCAAGGGGAGGAGGTTGACAAGGCTGAAAAAATGCTCATTAAGGTTGCAGCACTTTTCCACGATTCGGGATTCTTGAATAAGTACCAAGGGAACGAACCAGAAGGAGTGAAACTTGCCAACGAAATATTGCCTAAGTATGGATTTACAAATAAACAAATCAAACGGATCGAGGGCATGATCATGGCTACCATCATTCCACAACGACCAACCAACATATTGGAAGAAATCATGTGTGATGCTGATTTAGATTATTTAGGTAGGAGTAAAGAGGAGTTTTACAACATCAGCAATTCCCTAAAGCAAGAATTACTGGAACATGGTCTCTTAAAAGACGAAGAAGATTGGGATCCAATTCAAGTGAATTTTTTAACAGAACACAGGTTTTTTACTCAAACAGCAGTGGTGTACAGACGAGCGAACAAAGTAGACAGATTGAATGAAATAAAAGAAAAGCTAAAGGATAAAAAAAAGAGGGGGTTAAATAAAAAGGAAAGCTAAAAAATGGAGCTTGTAATTATAGACTATGGTGCTGGTAATGTTCAAAGTGTAAAGTACGCTTTGAACCGTTTAGGAATTGACGCTACGTTAAGCAACGATCCAGCAACCATAAAATCAGCAGATAAAATCATTTTCCCTGGCGTTGGGGCCGCAGGACCAGCAATGGAAGCGTTGAAGGAAAATGGAATTGACGAACTTATTCCTACCCTAACTCAGCCGGTATTAGGGATATGTTTAGGGATGCAATTAATGTGTACTCACTCCGAAGAAGGAAATGTAATGGGGCTTGGAATTATTGATGTCAACGTTCAGAAATTCATAGGTGAAGCGAAAATTCCACACATGGGATGGAACAACGTGAGCAAGTTAAAATCATCCTTATTTGAAGGTTTTAGTACGGAAGATCAATTGTATTTTGTCCACTCTTATTACGTGCCTGTTAACGAGTTCACGATTGCGGAATGTGATTATATCCAAAATTTCAGTGCAGCCATTCAAAAAGACAACTTTTACGCTTGTCAATTTCACCCTGAAAAAAGCGGTGATGTTGGTGAGCAATTATTAAAGAAATTCATAGCGTTACCATGATTATTATTCCCGCAATCGACATCATCGACGGAAAGTGTGTTCGATTAACAAAAGGTGATTACAGCCAAAAAACAACTTACAACGAGAATCCATTAGAAGTAGCTCAAATGTTTGAAAATGCAGGATTTTCTCATTTGCACTTAGTGGATTTAGACGGCGCAAAAAGTGGGCACATTGTCAACCAACAAGTATTAAAAACCATCACTAGCAATACCTCCTTAAAAGTTGATTTTGGAGGAGGCGTTAAAACCAACGAAGACATAACCTTGGCTTTTGAATGTGGAGCACAGCAAATTACAGGAGGCAGCATAGCAGCCAAAAATCCTGAAATAATGTCCGAATGGATAGCAAAATACGGCGCCGAAAAAATAATTCTAGGTGCAGACGTCCACGATAAAAAGATTGCAGTAGGAGGGTGGCTTGAAACCACTTCCTTGGATTTATTTGACTTCTTGACGGACTACCGCTCAAAAGGAATTGAATACGTGATATGTACCGACATCTCCAAAGACGGATTACTACAAGGGAGTGCCAACGAACTGTATGCGGAAATCATGACCGCCTTTCCGGGAATCAAATTAGTTGCCAGCGGAGGAGTGACCACAGAAGAGGACTTGATTGAACTACAGAAAATAGGTGTTTATGGCGCTATCGTAGGGAAGGCCATTTATGAAGGTAGGATTAGCCTTGAGACATTAAAAAAGTATCACGGGTAATTGGGCGTGAAAAGTTTCAACCTTAAGCAAGTAAGATAAAACCACAAAGTTCAAAGATTTTAAAAAAAGATATTATCTTTGCGCCCAAGTTATTTATAACATACTGGTTCAGTAGCTCAGCTGGATAGAGCATCTCCCTTCTAAGGAGAGGGTCCTAGGTTCGAATCCTAGCTGGATCACAAAACAATGAAAACCCTTGCTAGTCAAGGGTTTTCTGTTTTTTAGATATTTCCAACCTTTGTAAGGTGCTGATTTACAGTGCTAATTGGTTCGAATTCCCGTTAGGATAGTAGACTGGAATGTGAAATAAAATTTCTTCGATATCTGTTGGTATTATTAGACTGTGCGAGGTTCGATCTACACGACCTTAGATACCTTTCTGTCGCAGGAAATCAGTCACTTATTTGTTTATCAGCTTATTCAGAATAAAGCCTTGCTTAGTATTCCTCCTCTTTTATTATTGTTCCGTCGTGATTGTAATATTTCCAAATCCCAACTTTGTGAGCGTAGCGTCGAGGATATGGATGTGGGTAAACTTTCCCTTTTTTATCTGCTAAGAATATAGTATCAGCAATTACTTTTGAGTTTATTTTTAACATTCCACTTTCGATTAGCTTATCATTTTTGTATCTCGAAAGTTCAAGCAGTCCTACACATTCTTGTATGTAAATTTTAAATGTTCCTGAATCTTGATCAATTACGATTTCCTCATTCGTCACCGGGTTTTCAATATTTAGCCACCAACCGTCTTTCGAGTTTATAGAAACGTGAGTCTTGCAAGAGTATTTTTCTTGAACACCAGAAGACCTAGCAACTGTCTTTTTTCCAAAATATACATTCCTTGCTCCTAAGTTAGATATTTCAGCTCCTGTAATTTCACCATTATAGTCTC
>JBLIAZ010000162.1:0-6033 GCA_047631875.1 Saprospiraceae bacterium | reverse complement strand
ATTTTGCGGGAGGAAACGTAGATATAGTTTCTAAAGACTACAAAGGAAGTGGTTTCTTAAAACTTGACATTGGAACAAAAGTAAATACTAATGCGATAGCAGAAAACAACTTCAAACTTCAAACTGGCAAAAGTAAACTTGGATTTACAAATAAAGGAATACCAAGCAACGCCTTAACACAATACAACTATAGCTCTCTTCAAATGCAGGAATACACTCCGATTGCGAACTCATTTGGAATTTCTGGAGGAAAATCATTTGATATAGGTTCAGAAGGTAAACTTAGCTTTTTTGCAACAGCTTCTTTCAATAATGATTTTTCAGCGAAGAGTGATGGAACTGCCAAAGCAAGTGTAAATGGTAACGGAATAGCTAATAAAGACTTTTCAAAATATAGTGAATTAAAATATGAGACTAATACTACCGGAATGGCTAATATTGGTTATAAATTCAACAGCAACAACAAAATAAGCTTCAATTCGCTTTACATCAATACTTCTACACAGTCAAAAGAAGAGTATTACGGATACATTGTTGACATTGCTAATGATGGTAACGGTTTAATTCGTCGTTTCAATTATGAGAAAAACAGTTTATGGATTAACCAACTTTTAGGAGACCACACGATAGGTGATCGTTCTAAATTAAATTGGGGCGTGTCTTACAACATCATTGACGGAAGCATGCCTGATAGAGTTCAGAATATTTTCAGAAAAGAAGCTACCGGGTACCAATTGTCAAGTATATCAGCTCCAGACAATCACAGATACTTTCAAAAATTAAAAGAAGACGAACTTGCTGTAAACGCTTCATACGATTACAAGTTCAATAAAAGTGCTAATGGTGACTACCTCGGAAAGTTTACAGTAGGTTTCAACGAAAGAATAAAATCAAGAGGTTTTCAAGCTACTCAATTCAATTTTAAAGCGAACAATGGTTATACTAACACAATTGTAGACCCAAATAACTTAGATTTGTTTTACAACCAAGATAATTTCAATAATGGCTATTTTTCTATAGCAACATTTCGCGGAAATTCACAAGTGTTTAATGCTTTAGATCCTCAGACTTATACTGGAGATCAGATAATACACGGAGCTTTCTTAAACACCGAATACAAATTCAACAAGCTAACCGCGATATTAGGTTTAAGAGGAGAGCAAATTTCTCAAAAAGTAAACTGGTACACCCAATTAGGAGGAATAGGTAATGACAAGTTAGAAAAAACAGCTTTTTTACCCAGTGTAATCATGAAATATGAATTAAATGACAAACAAAATTTGCGTTTAGGAGCTAGTAAAACATATACATTACCTCAGTTTAAAGAAAGAGCTTTATTTGTTTATGAAGAAGTGCTACAGGTTAAAGTAGGAAACCCATTCTTATACGAATCTGACGATTACAACTTAGACCTTAAATGGGAAATGTTCCCAAAAAGTGACGAACTGATTTCAGTAACAGCTTTTGGAAAATATATATTAAACCCAATGAACGAAGTAACTATTTCTTCTTCTTCTAATGATATCTCATTTATCAATACCGGAGATTATGGTTATGTTGCAGGTGGAGAAATTGAATACAGAAAACAACTTTTTAATATCGATACTGAAAATTCTAAAAAACTATCAGCAGGTATCAACGCTTCCTATTTATACAGTAACCAAGAACTAAATACTGAAAAAGTAAATAGCGAAACAGACTACCAGGTTGATTTTACAAATAAGAAAAGTAGATTTACAGGCGCTTCTGATTTACTATTAAATGCCGATTTAACTTTCTTTAACGAATGGAACGATAGAAAGAGTAACCTTAATACAACAGTAGCTTATTCCTATTTTTCAGACAGAGTAAATGCAATTGGAACAAACGGCAAAGGCGATTTAGTGGACAAAGCATTTGGCTCATTAGACTTTATAGCAAAATCAAAACTTACTGAAAAATTGGGACTGGGATTGGTAGTTAAAAACCTTTTAGACCCTTCAATCAATAGAGTTCAAGAAAATGCAACTGGAGATGTAAATGTACTTTCTTACAAAAGAGGGATGTCCCTAAGTCTAAGTCTTAACTATCAATTTTAATTAAAAAAAATTGAATAACAATCTTAAAAAGAACAGCTAACGCTGTTCTTTTTTTGTCTCCGTCTTTTATTTTAAATACTTCAGGAACTACAGAAACAACACAGCTTAATAATCATGCCTACAAACTAAATAACGTTAGCTTAATATTCAATTCTCTTTTTATTAAACAAACCGTCACATTTAGATAACGTCCAAAAGAGGTACTTGATGCATCTTTGTACAAACGAAACAAATAAACTTTTTATTAAAGAATCATGAAAAAAACAACTGTGAAATTATTCGGAATTTTAGCATTAACGGCGGGTTTAATCACTAGCTGTTCATCTAACGACACTCCTACACCCACAACACCCCCTTCGTCAACTTTTACTGCTGATGCAACTAATTTTCAGGGAACTATATCTGATGGTGAAGTAACTTTGGACCCAACTAAAACGTACAAACTAACAGGTAGAATTCAAGTAAACAGCGGAGCAACATTAATCATTCCTGCAGGAACTATTATTGAAGGTACAGGTGGAACTTCTTCATACATTGCAATTGCCCAAGGCGGGAAATTAAATGTCAATGGTACGGCTGCTAAACCAGTGGTTTTGACAAGTGGTTTAGCTACAAAAAGAGCCGGAGACTGGGGTGGATTAGTGATTTGTGGTAAAGCGCCTATCAACCGTATAACTGGCGGAGCTGGTACAGCACAATCTGAAGTTGCTGATTTAAGTTACGGAGGAACTGTTTCTAATGACAATTCAGGATCAATCAAATACCTTAGAATTGAATATGCAGGAGCTGCTTTTAACAGCGAAAAAGAATTTAACGGACTTTCCTTATTTGGAGTTGGATCAGGAACTACAATTGATTACGTAGAGTTTTTTCAGGGAGCCGATGACGGAGTGGAATTCTTTGGAGGAACAGTAAATACTTCAAACTTAATTTCTATCGGTAATGAAGATGATCAGTTTGACTGGACTGAAGGATGGTCTGGAACAAACACGAACTGGTACGGAAAATTAGATTTCGGAAAAGGAAATAGAGGAATCGAAGCAGATAACTTTGAATTAGGTTATTCTAACACACCTATCGCGAATCCATCTATCACTAACTTAACTCTTGTGGGACCTGGTAGTGCACCAACTTCTGGTACATTCTTAGAAAATGATGCAATGAAATTAAGAAGAGGAACTAAAGGAATTTTCACAAACTTAGTCTTTAGCGGATGGGCTGTAGGTTTCAACGTAGAAAACGACGAAACTATCGCATGGATCCCAACTGCATTAAAAGCAGTTAATGTTAACTTTATTGCAGATGTTCCTGTAAAAACTAAAGGAAAATTAAATCCGGTTGCACCCGCAACTAGCGGCGTAAGTGCTAATGTTTCTGCAATTGTAACTTCTGAAGGTACCTCAACTGGTGCTGGAAACGGAGCTGGAATGCCAGCCTGGGCTTCAGGATGGTCTGTCGGATTCTAGACTGTTTTAATACCGATTAAACACATCTTTAAACACCTCTCTTTTGGAGAGGTGTCTTTTTTTGGTATAGTATTTGATTTTTTTGTATATTTACTACTCAAGATCTAGCTAATGACAAAAAATTACTTTTATAGTGCACTCTTATTGGTTTTTTTCTTTTCCCTGAACCTCAGCGCTCAAGACGTAAAGCAACAGCCAAAACTACAAGAAACTTCCGTTATTGAAGGCTTAAACTTGTACCCGAATCCTGTGAGCAATGGCAAAGTATATATTTCCACCAAAAACGATTCAGAAAAAGAAATAATTATTTTTGATCTTTTAGGAAAAAAAGTACTGCAAACATTGATTAGTTCAAAAGAACTAAATGTCTCGAATCTTAACTCCGGTGTTTATATCATTAAAATCACTGAAGATAATGCATCGGCTACCAGGAAACTTATTGTAAGGTAAAATTCACTTCGTAAAATAACCCTAAAGCTCCAAGTCAAATTGGGGCTTTTTTATTTAAAATTAGGCGGCGTTTAAAAAACCAAAAGGATTATTAAAAATGATACCTTTGCAATAAAAATTCTTGATCACTGCCACTACCATATTTGCCATTTCGAGTCAAAAAAAATTTGAAAAAACAGCCTTAAAAGTATTTCGTTTTCAATACGAAAACAACCTGGTGTATCAAGAATTTTGCGATTTATTAAAAACTGATGTGCCTAGAGTAAAATCTCTACAGCAAATTCCGTTTTTACCCATACAATTTTTCAAAAGCCACCAAGTGGTTTCCAACACGAATACAATTGAAGCTACATATACCAGTAGCGGCACTACCGGGACGAATACAAGCAAACATTTGGTGACTGACACTTCCATCTACGAAGAAAGTTATCGGAAAGGTTTTTCCCAATTTTATGGAAACATCGAAGACTATGTTGTTCTGGCATTATTGCCTTCTTATCTCGAACGAGAAGGTTCCTCATTAATTTACATGGTAGAAGATTTGATTCAATTGTCTAACCATTCCGATAGCGGCTTTTACCTGCACAACCATGATGAACTAATCAAGAAGCTTCTCGAATTAGATCAATCAGGTCAAAATGTAATTCTTATCGGGGTCACCTATGCTTTACTAGACTTGATTGAAAAGCAAAAATTCAACTTACGGAATACCATCATCATGGAAACTGGGGGCATGAAAGGCAAACGCAAAGAAATGATCCGCGAAGAGCTACACGCAGAACTTTGTGAAGGTTTTGGAGTATCAATGATACATTCAGAATACGGAATGACCGAATTGCTGTCCCAAGCCTATTCCTTAGGAAATGGCGTATTTGAATGCCCTTCTTGGATGCAAATCCTTATTCGTGATACCGAAGACGCTTTAAGCTACATTCCACAAGGAAAAACGGGAGGATTGAATGTAATCGATTTGGCTAATATTAACTCTTGCTCTTTTATTGCCACTCAGGATTTGGGCAAAAAAAATCCCAATAACTCTTTCGAGGTATTGGGACGTTTTGATAATTCTGATATTCGAGGTTGCAATTTGATGGTTTTGTAAATGTTGATTCGGTTATTTGTTTAATCGGTTAACCGAATAAACCCTTACACCACTCTTACTACAAAATAATTTTTCTTTCCGCTTTGCAACAAAACAAATTGGTTGTTGATCAGATCTTTTGACGACAGCACAAAATCTTCTTTCACTTTTTCTTTGTTTACAGAAATCGAATTGGCAGTCAAAGCGCGTCTGGCTTCACCATTCGATTTAAAGAAAGCTGTCTTTTCATTCAATACAGTGATGATGTCGATTCCAGCTTCGATTTCGTTTCTTGCAATTTCAGCTTGGGGCACACCATCAAAAACTTCCAGAAAAGTAGCTCCGTCCAGTTGTTTCAAGTCTTCGGCAGTTGCATTTCCAAATAAAATAGCAGATGCTTTGATTGCTTTTTCCAACTCTTCTTTCGAATGAACAAAAGTCGTTAACTCTTCAGCCAGTCTTTTTTGCAACGCTCTCATATGAGGAGCTATACTATGTTCTTCGATCAAATTATCGATTGTTTGCTTGTCTAAAAACGTGAATATCTTGATGTATTTCTCCGCGTCTACATCAGTTGTGTTCATCCAAAACTGGTAAAATTTATATACTGATGTCTTATCAGCAGTTAACCACACATTTCCACCTTCAGATTTTCCGAATTTAGAACCATCTGCTTTTGTAATCAAAGGACAAGTCATAGCAAAAGCTTTTGCCTCTTCACCTACATTCATTCTACGCACTAATTCAGTTCCTGTAGTGATATTTCCCCATTGATCTGAACCACCCATTTGCAACAAGCAATTGTATTCTTTATGTAAATGATAAAAATCGTATCCTTGAATCAACTGATACGTAAACTCAGTAAAAGACATTCCTTCTCCTTCTCCAGCTAATCTTTTCTTAACAGAATCCTTAGCCATCATATAATTTACGGTAATACGCTTACCCACATCACGTG
>JBLIAZ010000161.1:0-6079 GCA_047631875.1 Saprospiraceae bacterium | reverse complement strand
CCAGTGCTGTGCTCAGTACGGTTTGGACTTTTGACGATGGGAGCTCTGTGACCACAACCACAGTAGATACTGTAGCACAAACATACAATACGGGAACGTATGGCGTGAAAGTCAGCCAGACCTTTGCTAATGGATGTATTGCAGAGAGCACATATTTAAACATGGTCACAGTTGATGCTTTGCCGGTAGCTGGGTTCACTTATTTACCAGCACAACCAACAGTATTAGACCCAAGGGTTCAGTTTGCGGATTCTTCAGAGATTGCCGTTTCCTTTAAGTGGGATTTTGGCAGAACAGCAACCCCTTCGGGAAGTAGCTCACCTATACCATTTGTGGAGTTTGATACTGAGAATGGTGATACAATAAAAGTGTGCATGGTTGCATATTCACAAGCACTTCAAACAGGTTGTACAGACACAGTTTGTAAGGATGTGATTATATTGAACAACTTGTCAGTTTATGTTCCTAATAGCTTTACCCCAAATGGTGATGGATTGAACGATGTGTTTTATCCTTTAGGAAAGTACCATGACAACCAAGAAGGTTTGTCGGAATATGAGTTTTTAATCTTCAACAGGTGGGGAGAGGTAGTTTTTAAATCTACGGTTCCTTACAAAGGATGGAATGGAGCTTACATGAACCATGACGTACAAGAAGAGGTTTATGTTTGGATGATAAAAGTATATGACCCACTCTCAGGAAAAACAAAAACATCAAACGGTACAGTGACGGTGGTCAGGTAAAAGGTTTATATATCTGAGGTGTACCATTAAAATTCATTGAATTAACAGTAAGGACATGATTAAAACCATCAGATATCACTGAATTTTCACGCTTAAAAGTTGCAAATTAACAGCTCAAACCCCTCGAGTTTATCTACTAAATGAGTAACTAATAACTACCAACAATTCCATATATTTGCTCATGGACAAACGTATTTTATTGGTCGAAGATGAAGTTCATTTGATTGATGTGATCAAAATGAATTTGGAGCTTGAGGGTTACGTAGTCAAGGTTGCCGAGGATGGAAAAAAAGCAATCGATTTATTTGCAGGTCAACGGTTTGACTTAGTCATGTTAGACCTAATGTTACCAAATGTTGATGGTATCACTGTTTGTGAAACCATCCGTTTAACAAACAACGATGTTCCCATTTTAATTTTATCGGCCAAAAGCTCAAGTGCAGACAGGGTGAAAGGTCTCAGAGCAGGAGCTGATGATTATTTAGTGAAACCATTTAATTTAGAGGAGCTGTTGCTACGAACTCATAAGCTAATTAAGCGAGGACAAAAGAAACAGAATGAAAGTCTAATCAACGAGGTGCAGTTTGGTGATAATGAGGTGGATTTTAACACTTTTGAGTTTGTTGGAGCACATCAGCAAAAAGGAACATTGTCAGAAAAAGAAGCTAAGTTGTTAAAGTTGCTTGTAGATAAAAAAAATCAAGTAGTTTCGAGAGATTTAATACTTGAATTAGTTTGGGGCGTGGATGTTTATCCAAGCACGAGGACGATTGATAATTACGTGTTGAATTTTAGAAAGTATTTTGAAATAAATCCCAAGTCACCTGAGTATTTTTATTCAGTAAGGGGTGTGGGTTATAAATTTAAAGGATAATTAAGAATGGCAAAGTTTGATGATTGGGGGAATTCGATTTCACAATTCATAGAAAATGGATTGAATTACATTGGAGTAAATCCACTATACAGTGACGAACTGAAGTTTGTGGTTATTTTATTGGTGTTGACTTTTTTGTGCTTTGTTTCTGATTTTATTGCAAAAAAGATACTGTTGGGTTTAGTCGGTAAATTGGTAAAAAAGACAAAAACAGACTGGGACGATGTCCTTATTGAGAAAAAGTTTTTCACCAAACTCGCTCATGTTGTTCCTGCTTTAGTGCTTGAAGGATTAATCCCTTCCTTTTTGAAAGGACATCAGTCCTGGATTGATTTTGGTTTAAAAGCAAGTCATGTATACTTGGTGGTGGTGATAATCGCGGTGCTTGTTTCGCTTCTCAGCGCTGCACAAGTTTTGGTTTCAAGACATCCTTTTATGAAGGACAAACCAATGGAAAGTTACACGCAGCTTATTAGGATAATTATTTTTATCATTGGTGGCATTTATTTAGTGTCTATTTTATTGGGGCGTTCTCCCCTTGGCATATTTTCAGCACTAGGCGCTATGTCCGTAGTGTTGATGTTAGTGTTTAAAGATACTATACTGGGGTTTGTGGGGAGTATCCAATTGGCTGCGAACAACATGATTCGTGTGGGAGATTGGGTAGAGTTTCCAAAATATGGAGCTGATGGTGATGTAGTTGAAATTAAATTGCAAACCATTAAAATCATGAATTGGGACAAAACAATAAGTACAGTGCCAACTTATGCGTTTGTGTCGGATGCCTTCAAAAACTGGAGAGGAATGGAGGAGTCAGGAGGTAGAAGAATTAAAAGGTCAATAAACATTGACATGAACACGGTGAAGTTATGTGATGAAGAGATGCTGGAGCGGTTCAAGAAAATTCAATACATAAGCGAGTACCTCGACAAAAAGAAACTAGAAGTGGATGAGTTTAATGAGGATCATGAGGTGAGCGAGGAGAGTTTGGTAAACGGAAGGGCAATTTCAAACATGGGAACTTTTAGAGCTTATGTACATGCATATTTGAGTCACAATGAAATTTTAAATAAGGACATGACTTTTTTAGTAAGGCAATTACAGTCTACAGAAAAAGGATTGCCATTGGAAATTTATGTGTTCAGTACGGAAAAGAGGTGGGCATATTATGAAGACATTCAAGCTGATATATTTGATCACATTTTGTCTGTGGTTAAGGAGTTTGACCTGCAGGTGTTTCAAAGCCCAAGTGGATCAGATTTTAATAAAATATTGAAGTAATAAACAAATTCAAAAAATAAATGAACATGAGAAAAGTATTGATATTGAGTTTAATGACAGTGTTTGCTTTCAACACTGTAGTGGCAGCAGATGCACAAATAGTAAAGGAGTTGAAAGCGAGAACTTTAATTGTCAAGAAACTTACCGAAGATCCAAGGATTGTCAAGAAACTCAAAAAGGATTTTTCTAAATTATCAGCGTACCGTAACAACATCAAAGAATCAAATGCTTTGCTGAAAAAAACGGTGACTAAATATTGGAAGCATCATTCCGCAGCACTATATAAAACTGCAAATGAAATTGAGTTCATGAAACAAGTGGAAAAAAAGAAAAAAAAGAAACTAAGACAAGCGTACGCTGTACTGTCTATGGACTTTTATTCTGAAAAACATCCTACACGCGAAGCTAGTGCTGTTCAAACAAATCAAAAATATACAGGCGATGCGTCGTATTTGTATTTGAGGTTTTGGGAAGGTGATGAAATTGTATATACAAGTATTCCTCATGTCATTCCAAAGGAAGTGGACTTGATGTACGCTCTGCGGTATTTGAGTAATCAGGTGAAAGGAATGGAATTTAACAAGAATATTACCGATTTGTGTAAGGAAAATGGCCCTCAAGTTCGATCAAAAACTTTATTAGTTACAGCATTTCAAATGTCTGAAATAAAGAAAAAGGACATGTTGAAAGTGTACCCTTATCCTTATAAGGTGGTTTCGCAGGATGTAATTGATAAAGCTATTTTAACCTCAAACCCTAAATTTACTGTCATTATAGAGACCGATCAAAGTGATACCGTCGTGTTAAAAACCATGATACTTGCTGCTACTGGTCAGTTTGCAGGCTACATTACTTCAGTCAAACGAACTCCTTTGACAAAAAAGGACATGAAGAGTTTAGTTAAGTATTGTAAGTAGTTCTTATCGATTTCGAATTACTGTTTTTTTATGCTGTAGTTATTCAAAAAGTTATCTAGTTTTTGACCACGTAAGTTACGTGCTATGATTACCCCGTTGGCATCAATTAAAAAATTAGAAGGAATGCTCCTTACTTGGTATTTGATGCCAAATTCGCTGCCCCAACCTTTAAGGTCACTGATGTGATATGGCCAATTCAATCGATCTTGCTTAATTGCTCCGACCCATCTGTCTTTGTTGCTATCCATAGAAACATTGAAAACTTTGAAACCGGTACTTGGTTTTTTTCTTTTGCCAGGAAATTCAGTTTCACTAAAATGTTGGACTGTCACCACCAAATTTTTATTTTCATGCCGGCATGGGCCGCACCATGATGCCCAAAAATCAAGGAGTACAAGGTTTCCTCGCAATGAATGTAAGCTGATTATCGAGTCAGTTGGTGATTTTCCTTCGAAATCGGGAGCTTGATTCCCTACATAAACACCGATTGGAGCTTCTTCTTTTTTTGAAAGACAGTTAGTCAATAAGCTTAAACAGAATATACTTAGAATAGCGAACCTCATTTAGTTTATCCTCTTAATGTTAGCTCCTAAGGCTTGAAGTCTTTTGTCTATGTTTTGGTAACCTCTGTCAATTTGCTCAATGTTATGAATCGTGGATTTTCCATTGGCTGAAAGTGCTGCAATTAACAAAGAAACACCAGCTCTGATATCAGGAGAAGTCATTTCAATACCTCTCAAACTGTTTTGCTTGTTCATCCCAATGACTGTAGCTCGGTGCGGATCACATAAGATTATTTGCGCTCCCATTTCAATCAATTTATCAACAAAAAACAACCGGCTTTCAAACATTTTTTGGTGCATTAAGACACTTCCTTTTGCTTGGATTGCGGTCACTAACACAATGCTAATTAAATCAGGAGTGAATCCAGGCCATGGGGCATCGGATATCGTTTGGATAGATCCGTCAATGAATGTTTCTATTTCATAATGATCTTGAGCAGGGATAATTAAATCATCACCGTCCAATTCCATTTGTATTCCTAATTTTTTAAACACGGAAGGTATTATCCCCAAATTAGGGTAGGATACGTTTTTGATTCGGATATGCGATCCTGTAATGGCTGCCAAACCAATGAAACTACCTATCTCAATCATGTCAGGTAAAATCCTATGCTCAGTACCTTTTAGTTCCTTAACTCCTTCTATTTTTATTAAATTGGATCCGATACCTGTAATTTTTGCCCCCATGCGGTTAAGCATTTTACACAATTGCTGTAAATAAGGTTCACAAGCAGCGTTGTATATTGATGTTTTGCCTTTAGCAAGTACTGCAGCCATAACAATGTTCGCAGTTCCAGTTACTGATGCTTCTTCTAAAAGCATGTCAGTTCCAATCAAGTTGCTTGCTTCTACTTTGTAAAATTTACTTGCTGCTTGGTATTCAAATTGAGCTCCTAAATTTTGAAAGCCCATGAAGTGAGTGTCGACCCTACGTCTTCCAATTTTATCTCCGCCTGGCGCAGGGATGTACCCTTTTCCAAAGCGGGCTAATAAAGGACCTACAATCATTAAGGAGCCTCTAATTGAAGATCCTTTTTTCTTGAATTCTTCCGTTTTCATGAACTCTAAGTCCACATTGTTGGCTTCAAAAGTGTATTCCTCGTCACCTTTTTTATCAACCTTAACACCTAAGTCGCTTAATAAATCAATCAATTTATTTACGTCTCTAATGTTTGGCACGTTGGTAATGTTAACCTTTTCAGATGTTAACAACACAGCGCACAATATTTGAAGCGCTTCGTTTTTTGCTCCTTGTGGAGTAATTTCTCCGTTTAATTTGTTTCCTCCTATAATCTCAAAAGATGCCATAGTTTAGTTTAGTATTTTTTGCGGTAATTTTTTTTACTCTTCTTTTTCTTCTGAAAATTATTTGGTCGAGCTGTTATAACTATAAGCTCACTAGATGGTTTCAGTTGAAATTCTTCTTTTAAGATTAATTTCCCCTCAGATAATTCTCCTAGCTGTTTGACGATTAACTCGTCACTCACTGTTTCACGGTTGAACATCAGGTAATTTTTTTTCATGATGTTGGCAATGTAATAAGTGAAGGAGTCTTTTTCCTCACCGTCTTCCAGTTCCGATGCCTTTTTTATGAATTGTTCTACTGAATGACCATAGTGACGGTACTTTATTCGTTGAGACGGATAATCTAATCTTTTTGGCTTTTTTTGAAGCTGTTCTTTTTCTGGAACAGGATAGGGA
>JBLIAZ010000160.1:0-6223 GCA_047631875.1 Saprospiraceae bacterium | reverse complement strand
GTTGGAGGCAATTGTTGATGGTCCCCCGCAAATATTACACGATTTGCCTTTAAAATGGGAATCCATGTGGCCGGCTCCAATGCTTGTGCGGCCTCATCAATGAATACCGTGTCAAATCTCATTCCTCGTAATTTCATGTTGCTTGCTCCAACCAATGTGGAGCAAATCACCCGTGATTGCTCTATGATGCTACAGGTAATAAAATTAGAAAGCCTGGTTGCTTCCTTTTTCAAGTTTCGAGCTTCCGTAAGTAAAAGTTTCCTTTGCTCCCGTTCCTCCCGACCAAAATTTCTTTTCCATTTTCCGCTCAAAATAAAATATTCTTCTGCCTTCTTTTTGAGTTGACGTAAGGTTCTATAATCTTTGTGCTGGGTTATTTTAACATCTAAGGTATGACTTAAAGCAAGCTCCGTTACCCTTGCTGGATGACCAATTCTGATGGCTGGAATATCAATTTCGTTCAATTTTGCAACGAGTAAGTCAACCGCCGCATTACTTGGCGCACAAACCAGCACTTGATTTTCAACCTTCAACACCTCTCTCACGCATTCGATTACCGTGGTAGTTTTACCAGTTCCAGGGGGTCCATGGATGATGGCAATGTCTTTTGCTTGTCGTACTTTTTGTAAAGCCTCGTTTTGTTGCGCATTTAAATTTGGGCTCCCTTCCGCTCTTTCGCTACTAAAACTAGCTTCATTTAACCCTAAAATGATTTCAGTAAGCTCATCTAGTCTTTTGTCCTCTCCGTTAATGACCTGACGCAACGCATATTCCATTTCCTTATAGGAATTTTCATCAAACAACAACTGAACGCCCAATATTCCATCATGAATCCACAAAGGCAACTCGTCGCAGTTTAAGGTAATGAACATTTCCTGTTCCTTTACTTGGTTAACCACCCCATCCACATGGTTCATTTGCTCACCACCTCCTTTTCGGACACAAAATAAACTCACCAACTTGCCCGATCGAAAGCCATCACTTTGAATGTGTTCCTTTGACCTTGAAACCTTGACAATAAGCCTTTCGCCATTGTCATATTTGCTTTTTTCCAGTAAAACAGGATACCAGCACACACCGATGACCCTCCTGTGCTTATAGGAAGTTTCCGCAGTACGCTTTTTGTGTTGCTCCAAATCCGCCTCCTTTTCCTTTTGAAGAAGACTTTGGGTTTCAATAAGTTCGTTTTGTACTATGTCACTCATGGCCGTAAAGGTAGGGTAAAGTCACATTTTACATGCAGCCATAGTTGATGTGTTTTCCCTAAACATTGCTTACTTTTGATGTCACTAAAATTTTATGATGAAATTTGTCCGTGTTTTTGTTCTTTTTGCTTGCACATTCGCCTCAGATTTGCTTGCCCAAGAAGTCATTATGGAACCGTCTTTCATCAAAACAAAATCGTCAAAAAACAAGAAAACTTTAGCGGTAAATCTTGTCCATTTTAACGACACTTTAACGCTTCCATTCATTGATGATTTTAGCACTAATTTACTATTGCCAGCATCAGGTAGCGTGAGCGATTCTGCCTACACTTTAGTGTGGCAATACCAATACTTTACACTTAGTCAAGCAAACGCATTGACGAACAACAAACTTAGTTTTGACACTTCCTTTACCACGGTAATGACCCTTACGGATACCACCATCACTGCGCAAATTGCAAGTGATACATTACGTCGATATGATTACACTGTTTACCCAGCTGTGGTTCTTGACAGTGTTCCTGTTTGGGTTAATTATTCCCTTGTGGACAGTTTTAACACTGGTTCTTTTGACACTTTGTTTCTGGACACCATTGCAAATGACAGTGCTCAGTTTGGTTTAGTAGCATCATATAAAAATTTATGGCTGAATAATTTAGTGAACATCAATTCTAATTACCCCTTGAACATGCCTTCCATTGGAGTTGCAACCTTGGACGCCGTGGACCATCATGGGTTTTTGTACCCGCAAGGAAGTACTGCTACTTTCTCTGCCGACTCCTTAACTTCAAAATTCATTGATTTATCAAGTGCCACAGGAACATATTTAAGCTTCATGGTTCAACCTGGAGGAATTGGTGACGAACCCGAAGGCCAGGATAAACTCATTTTACTTTTTAAGGACAACAGTGGGGTGTGGAATCAAACATGGTCAAGCAACGATGAAAGTGATTTAGAATCAACCAGCTTCAAAAACATTTTTGTGGCTGTGAGTGACGCTAAATATTTACACAACTCCTTTCAGTTCATGTTTGTTAACTATGCTAGTTTATCCAGCATAGGAAAAGGTTGGCAAGGAAATGCCGACCAGTGGCATTTAGACTATGTGATTTTAGACCAAAATCGCTCAGACAATGATGCCTACTTGCAAGACGTGTGCTTTAGTACCACGCCTTCCACATTAATTAATTCATACTTTAACGTCCCTTGGACCCATTATAAAAACAACACTTCGCTTACTGCAAGTACAAGTGTAGCACAAGTATATAATAATAGTACAAGTGCTGTCAATACTAATTATCAAACCGAAATATCAGAAAATGGTTCGCCAATTTTTACAGATGCTTCGGGAGGATCAGCCGCTTTGTCCTCGACTGAAAAAAAGGATTTTGCGCAAAGTCTGAGTGGATTTACGTTCTCATCCACTCAAAACTATGCAGTTAATTTTAATGTGAGACATAGTTTAATCAGTGATTTAGCGGGGGACATTATTCCAAATAATGATACAGTACGTGTTGTTCAAGAATTTGGGCAGCATTACGCATACGACGACGGAAGTGCCGAGGCTGGATATGGGCTAAACTCATACGAAGGTCAATTTGCTTTAAAATATGACTTGTTGAGCACCAGCGAAAAACTAACCGCTGTGGACATCTATTTCAACAATACTTTGACGCAAGAAAATTTTAATGTGCCATTTCACATCGTAATTTGGAACGACGACAATGGAGTTCCAGGTGATGTTTTGGCACAAACCATCACCCAATTTCCTAAAATATCTGACAGTTTAAACACTTTTTTATCTTACAAATTACCCGAACCAATTTCGGTCACAGGAACCATATACGTTGGGTGGCAACAGTTGAGTGCCGAATTACTTAACATTGGATTGGACAAAAATACAAATTCAACAGGAAGGATGTTTTACAACGTGAGTGGTACCTGGAAAAATTCAAGTGTACAAGGAACAGTCATGATAAGACCTAGGTTTGGGGATTACGTATTTTTAGCTAGTGAGGAGCTCGGGGAGCATGAAGTCAGCCTGTATCCAAATCCTGTTATAAATCAACTGGTCATTCAAAACTTTCCTGAAGGCGGAAAAGCTGTAATTTACGACCTTTTTGGGCAAATAGTTAAGATAGGAGATTCGGCTAATATCAATGTGGAAACATTACGCAAAGCAAGTTACTTGATTCAAATTCATTACACCGACGGAAGCAAAAGTGATGTCAAAAAATTCATAAAACTATAAACATGCAAAACAAGGAAAAGTCAGAAGCAGAAGAAGAGGAGCAAAACGATTTGTTTGAACATTATAATTTTGAAGCTGATGCTGGTCAGACGCTTTTACGAATTGATAAATTTTTACTTGGACGAATTGAAAACACTTCCAGAAACAAAATTCAAAATGTAATTACCGCTGGTAATGTACTAGTCAATGAGAAAGTAGTCAAAGCAAATTACAAGGTGAGACCCATGGATAAAATTTCATTGGTCATGCCTTACCCTCCTCGTGAAACAGAAGTGTTGCCAGAAAACATTCCCTTGGAAATTGTATATGAGGACGATGATGTATTGGTAATTAACAAACCAGCCGGCCTAGTGGTACATCCGGGATATGCTAATTATACAGGAACTTTGGTGAATGCTCTTGTTTACCATTTCGGTAATTTACCATCCAGCTCCGAGCTTGCATACAGGCCAGGATTGGTTCATCGATTGGATAAAAACACATCAGGAATCATGGTGGTTGCCAAAACCGAAATTGCCCTGAGTAGCCTTGCCAAGCAATTTTTTGACAGGACCATATCAAGAAAATACCAAGCTTTAGTTTGGGGACGTCCAAAGTTAGACGATGGAATCATTGAAGGAAATGTGGGTAGAAGCCATAAAAACAGAAAAATCATGGATGTTTTCCCTCCTGACAGCGGAATTGGGAAACACGCCATTACACATTATAAAATAGAGAAGCCTTTAGGATATGTCACCATTGTAGAATGTAAACTTGAAACAGGTAGAACTCACCAAATTCGCGTTCACATGAGACACCTTGGACACCCACTTTTCAACGACGAAAGTTACGGTGGGAATAAAATCTTAAAAGGACTGCCTACCGCCAATTACAAACGGTTTGTCCTCAATTGTTTCGCCCTTATTCCAGGTCAAGCACTCCATGCGAAAACTTTGGAATTTAATCATCCGAAAACCGGAGAACGCTTGAAATTTGACAGTGAGTTACCACAAGGCTACAAAGACATCATTGACAAGTTTGAACGTGCGGAACTGACCACTTAAAAAAGTGGTCATTCTTCAGCAGCATTCCAATTAGTTTCCTTACTAGTAATACCATTAACAGATGTTAACGTTTGTGGTAATTTTTTTGTATCATTGAAAACTTAAAACAGTGAAGCTCAGAAATCACTTAAAAAAACGAGGCGGTTCTGAAAAGCCTAATGAGTAGGAAAACTTAATTTTACATGCATGTTTAAAAAACTGAAAACTGTTGGAGCAATGGTTGCTTGTGTAGCAATAATGAGTTCTTGTACTACTGTAGTACATACAGCAGTGTTAACTAACAACCCTGTGGGAACAAAAACAGGAAAAAGCGAATCAAAACCATTCAGCAAATCTCAAGGAGTTTCTTGGAAGGCAGCAATGAAAGATGGTGGTATTTCCAAAATGGGAGTAGGTGAATTCAAGGCAAAAATGATATTCATTTTCTTGAAACAAACATTGATTGTAACAGGAGAATAATTAACAAAATTTTAAAAACATAAATTATGAAAAATTTAAAATCACTTACATTAATCGCTGTCATTGCGCTCTTAAGCTCTTGTTCATTAACAATGCCTTATGCTGCAACAAACAACGCTATTGGATCTAAAAGAGGTACTTCTGAAACGATCATGCTAGGTACTGCTGGAGCTGGAATTTTAAGCTCTGGAATCGTGTTCAATAAAGACTACGGTGTATTAGAAGCAATTAAAAAAGGTGGACTGACTACTGTTGCTACTGTAGACATTAAAGTAACAGACTACCTCCTTTTCAAAAAAGCTGAAGTAATCGTAACAGGAGAATAAATTAGATTTAACAACACTATAAAATATATATTATGAAAATTTTGAAAAGTATATTGCCAGTTGCATTGTTAGCAGTAATAATGTCATCATGTGCAATGTCAATACCAATGATTGTGACAGATAATGCAAACGGAAAAGAAGGTGTAGCTGAATACACTGTAATTTTAGGGTTCATCAGACCAATGCATGCAGATGCTTCTTTAGAAACTGCAGCAAAAAATGGTGGTATCACAAAAATTGCTACTGTTGATTATGTAATCGAATCAGGCTTGTTTAAAGCAACATACAAAACAGTAGTAACAGGAAACTAATCCGCAACTACTAAAATTTAAAGCCTGCTTGACTCACGTTAGGCAGGCTTTATTTTATACCACTCCTACTTTGAAAAAACTCATCCTTACTGTCGTTTTTCTTTATTGCGTTACCCTTTCTATTGGGCAAAATTTACTTCAGCACTATGAGCGAAAAGCAACTTTTGATCACATTTATTTACCTTTTGAAAAATTTATTTCTTCGGATTACCGAATAGTCTATCATGATTCTATTTACAATACCGCCAGTATAACTATCAAAAAAGGAACAATCAGCGGAGTCAAGAAAATAAGATTAAAAATAACCGTCAACGAGTACATTTATTCCTCGATTGAGTTGTCCACTAAAAGCACAAAAAAGTTTGAATTACTAAAAACCATGTTAGCTGCATCACTTTCATGTACCTCTGACAAGTTTGAGACTTCCAAACCTTACCTTGATAAGGTGAAAAAAATTAAAGTAGTCATTAGAAAACTCGGGAGTCGAAAGCTTATCTTGATAAGTCAAATTGAGTAGCCACAAAATTAAATTTTGGTTTTTTACTAATCCCTATTAAATTACAAGCTTGTTTTGATGTGATGACATCGGGTCTTGTTATTCGCCTCCAGCATCGTTTACCACATAATT
>JBLIAZ010000159.1:0-6249 GCA_047631875.1 Saprospiraceae bacterium | reverse complement strand
TTAAGCAAACAAATGCAATAAAAAAAAGAATGATTTCGTGTCAATTTGGTTTGAAAAAAGGGCAAACGGCTGTTCTTGCATCCTTGGGGTATATCAATGGTTTTGAATTCAATCCGGATAAAGAAATTAGAGAGCCATTGTCCAAATCTTTGCTAAAAGTTTTTGGAATTATCCCTGAACCGTTTTATCAAATGCATGCATTGAATATTGGATTTAAGTATAGATACAATCACATTGTAAATAAACAGTCAGGGTGGTTTACTGAACTTACGTTGGAAAATAACAGGTACTATAGTTCAGGAACATTAATAAAAGAAATAGACTATAGTGAAAACACCCTTGTTGAAATGAAAAAAGGGGGTGAATTTGGTTTTGGCTTAACAAGAGGATATCGCTTATCTACTGGCCACAAATATTTCCTTTCGATCGATTTAGGATATGAGATTAGAATCGGAAAAATACAAGGAACCATACTTGAAACTAAAGATAACTTCACAGGAGAGGTTAGCTCAAATCCTAAGTACAATCAATATGATCTAAGATTTTCTCGAGGCGCTCCTTTTTTACAGTTGCGATTGGAACATCAATTTTAAAATTCACTCTTTACCCGAAAATTCAATAGCTAATTTTATTTTTCCGTTTTTGCCGTATTCCAGCTAAAACCTACTCCCAAGAAATTCATTTTATGGTTTAATCCTGAACCAAATGAAAAATCCATTTGTAAGTTTTCTTTTATCAAATAAGTAAGTCCCGCATCAAAACTTGCCTCATAAGTGAGCAGCCTTGTGTATTGACCATATGGTTCTACAAAAAAGCTAACCTTATCATTAACTGCCGTGACAAGAGCAACAGAGTAAGTCAAATTGCCATTTTTCTCAAGGTAGAAATCGTACCCTAAATTGTATGACAAACTCATGTTTTCGCTTAATACATGAGATATTGCTAAACTATTAATTCCAACATAAAGGTCTGTGGTTATTCCTCGCGATCCTGTTGGTACTGCAATTTGTGTAAGCCACGAAACTTTCGTGTCCTCTCCCTCTTTGTCCAGCAACCTGATTTTTGTTCCAATTTGAAGATCACTCATTCCTGAAGTCCTATTTAAATCAAACGGAGACTTAAAACTTTCAAACTGTGTTAATATCCGAAGTTCAAAATATTCTGACACACCGAACCGGAACAAACTACTAGGAGCAATAATTCGATTAATTGCTTGACCACCTCCAGGTGTAAACCCTGCTGACATACCTGTTTCAACTTGTAAACTTGATTTAGGAATCACGGTAGATCTAACAGATTTTGTTGGTCTGTCCGAAATAATTGTTTGAGCTTGGCTGAAGCTTCCTATTAACAATAAAAAGATAAATGCAATTTTATTCATAGCTAAAATATTTTAGTCAAAAGTAACATTAATTTGAGATGTTGTTTAAACGAAAAGCTATAATTTATATACAATAATGCATTTATGATGGATATTCTCCTAATTTTTCAAACACCTCACTGACAGGTATTGATCCTTCGTGGTATAAGAACCAAGTTCCATCCTGTTTTCATAAAAGTTCAAAATCGAAACGTATTGCGAATAGTCAGTGAATCCCGATTGCTTGTCCGCTAAGGTCGTAGAATAATAAGCAGCTGTTCCTACTCCGAGTTGCATGTTTGGCAATGATGAAAAACCACTTTCGTTACTTGGCATCACACCGCCTATTTCCCAAACTGTAGCAGTATCACTCTTTAACTTAAGATGATTTTCCCCAACGTACCCCGTTAGCCCTTCATTATCCTGACGAGATGGAACGTGCCAACCTGTAGGACATGCGTTCCGCGTGTCAATGATTGCATAATAATTATACTTATAAATTACTCCTTCAGAAAGCGTAAAATTAGGATGACTAGATGTACTTGCCTCTTTTTTAGTAATGGTGTCACCATTGCTGTATTTCATGGTTTTCAAATCCTGTTTCATCCATTCTTGACCATTCCCTAACAACACTGTTTCATAATCATTACCACTTGCATCAGTAACCCCTCCTCCTATAACATAAGTAACATTTCCGTCCAATGTGGTCGTAAACTTTAACTCGTGTCCATACATTGTCACATCACTTACTTTAATATATGCTCGCACAAAGTAGGTTGTGTTTTTCACCAAATTGGTCAATTTTGCATTCATGGTTCCTGGTCCTACACCGTCAAGCTCAGATACCATGTAATTATTCACTGCAGTAGGACCTTGACTTGTTCCATATACAAATCCTCTTTCTCGCACAAAAAAATCAACTCCTTCATCCATGTAAGTGCACTGATGAGCAAACCTACCAGTGATTGTGGCTGTATTATCTCCAGTTACTTTAACCTTTAAAGTAGTGACTTCTGACACAGTACAAGTACTATCAGTAGGATCCGCAACTGTAATAACAGTATCTGATTCAAATACACAGGAACCGTCATCTTTTTTAGCGTCAGAGTTGTAATTTGTGGCAGCAGAGTCAGTGCAACCCTCCTTTTTTTTGCAAGCATTGGACAATGTTAACAACATTACAAAACAAATAGTCACTTTTAAAAGATGGAACTTAGTCATAGTCAGGTTTTTATCAAATCTATGGCATAAAGATTTATCTTCAGCATAATTCATCACCTTTTCGCCTTTCACGACTAATTGTAATGCGAAAAAATGAAGTCGAAAAGTACCGTACTAATAGGACCTATCACCTTCTTAATATACTCAAACCACGCAGCTTTTCGGGAGTTGTGGCGAAGAACATTTTTCTTTTGTCAAGGCGAAAAACTCAATCATAGCCATAGCTACGGTTTCGTTTTTCAACAAAGAGAAAAGGGAAATGGACAAGTGAAAAAACCGAAAAGCTGTGTGGTTTGAGTATATATGCTACTCCATAGTTTTTAAAGATGACTAAGGGCTGTGGTTTTTGTCACCATATCTTCTATTTAATTGACAGCGATGTAACCTTTCCTTTTTGCTGCATTACAATATTGTAACCCCTTAAAAACAGTATTATGGCCGCAGGAAAACAAACCCCTAGACAAGCAATGATTGGATTAATGTACTTGGTACTATTAGCCATGTTAGCTATGAATGCATCTAAAGATTTATTGAATGCATTTATATTATTAGACAACGGCATTAATGTAACTAACGAAAATTTAGAAGCAGGAAACCAAACTATTTTTGAAAAAATAAGAAGCTCCGCCGCATTAGGATCGGACAAGGCTGTCAAAGCTTTAAAAAATGCAACCAGTTTAAAAACTTCAGCCACGGATTTAGTAAGTACAATCAACTTGTACAAGAAAGAACTAGTTGAATTAGGAGGAGGGGTTGACGAAGATACTGGCATCCCTTATGGAAAAGAAAACCAAGACGTTGGTGCAGAATATTTAATGACAGCAAAAAAAGGTGAAGAATTAAAAGAAAAGATTGGTAAGTACAGAAAGGATCTAATAGCAATGATTGACACAAAAGATACAGGCCTTGTAAGCAGTATATCTCAAATTTTAGCTACTCCTCAATATGTCGATTATGAAAACAATGCTACAAGTTGGGAAGCAGGGATATCTGAACATTTACCTCTTGTTGCGGTAACGGCTAACTTGTCAAACCTTGAAACTTATATTCAAAATGCGGAAACACAATTGTTGGGATACTTATATGAAGGAATAGCCTTGGATACTTATAAGGTGAATAAAATTTTGGCCACTTCTATTTCACAAAAAAGTTATGTGTTGCAAGGTGAAGATTACAGTGCTCAAGTGTTTTTAGCAGCAGCAGACACTACTCAAGAGCCTATGATTTTAGTTGGGGAGTACGATACCGCTTTGTTCATGACCTCAGGTCAAGTGATGTTTTTAGGAGACGTGGACAGTTTACCTGTAAATGGTGGGATTGGTGATTACAACATTACAACCAATGAAACAGGGGTGCATACATGGGGTGGAATTATGAAAGTTCCACATCCAAACCCTAAGCGTAAAGGAGAGTTTTTGATGTACCCTTTCAAAAGTGAATATACGGTGGCGGCTCCAACAGCTGTGATATCATCGGAGCAATTAAGTATTATGTATTTGGGGTTAAGTAATGAGATATCTGTTTCAGCCCCTGGAATGAGTTCAGATAAAATTGACGTCCGAGCTAGTAACAGGTGTTCTGTTTCGAAAAAATCAGATGGGAAATATGTGTTTAAACCAACAAGAACTGGTAGAATAACCGTTCAAGTAATTAGAAAAGAAGATGGAAAGGTTATCGCAAATCAAAATTGGACAGGTAAACGATTACCTAAACCGTTAATATGGTTTGTAAACGACAAGCTTGGTGGTAGATTATTAAAAAACAAACTCAACATTCCTTCTCATCAAAAATTCTCGTCAAGATACTCTCCCAGCTTTCCTCTTTCTGCTAACGTCACAGTCCTCTCGTGTAAAATAGAAGCTCTAATTAATGGTAATATTCAAGTATTCACTTCTAAAAAAGGCGAATTCCCGGCAAGGTTTCAAAAAGCTAAAAAAAGGCTGAAATCTGGAGATTGGATGACTGTAACCATGAGAGTTAGAGATGCATCTGGAATTACACACCCCCTTATTGAAACTGTAAAAATTAGATAGCACCATCAAACCAATTTAAACCCTAACTTTACCCTAATTATAGCCCCTTGAAAAAAGAATCAAAACATGCCGAAGAGGAAAAGCTGGTTGCACTTGCAAAGCAAGACCGCAAGTACTTTAAACCTTTGTACGAAAAATACTTCGACACCATATTTTGGTTTGTGCTTAAACGCACTGGAAGTGAAGCAGTGAGTGGTGACATTGCTCAACAAGTATTTTTTAAGGCAATGATCAACCTAAAAAAGTACCGCTCAATGGGGCACCCTTTTTCCTCTTGGTTGTACCGCATTGCTTTGAACGAAGTGAATCAATACTACAGAAAGACTAAACATCGGAGGTACGTAGAAATTGACGAAAACCAAGTCCAAGACCTAACCGATGAAATTGAATTTGATGAAGAAGTTAATCCTGATCCGTCAAAATTATTAAGTAAATTATTAGAGGTGTTAGCCCCCGATGAGTTAAGTATTATTGAAATGAAATACTTTGAGCAGAAGACTTTTAGGGAAATTGGAGAAATATTATCTTTAACCGAAAGCGCCACCAAAGTAAGAGCTCACCGGATCATGAAAAAATTAAGAAACACCGTAAACCAAGTTAGTGCTCAAACAAACACTTAGGATGTCAGAAAACGATAAAAAATATCAAGTTAACATCACCAGTTCCAAAGGGAAGGCGACGGACGGTTCATCCAACAAAGTGGACCCGAGCAAGTACAAGGACTTTGACAAAGTGTATAAAAGCTATTCTGATGTAGTGTACAACAAACCATGGTACAAATTCCAATTTCAAAAAGCTAAAAACCGAAAAACTACGCTGTATATCATGGTGATTTTAGTTGTAGCTGCCTTGGTGATCATGGAATACCTAAAAGATTAATCCTCCTTTTTCAAGTCCTCATAAAGCGTCAATTTCACTGATAATTACGACTTAACATTATCTCTAAGTAAGACCACTACATAAAAAGAGAGTACTTCTTTCGAAATACTCTCCTTGTGCTATGAACTAATAATTGGAATTTAAACTTAACAAAACATTACCTAAGCACTGTCACTGTTCCTATTTTTGAATGTTCCATTGTACTTCCTTCGTACGTTTGAACTGAAAATTTTGCTTTCCATACGTATACATCTTCCTGAACAGCATGAGTCTTGTACGTACCATTCCATCCTTTGTTTATGTCATTGGAGGTAAATATTTTCAGTCCCCACCTGTCATAAACAGTTAATTCAAAGGTTAATATCTGAGTCCCATAAGCATAAAACACTTCATTGCCACCTTGTCCATCTGGTGTAAATGCATTGGGAACATAAAACGTAAAAGGACAAAATGCACGTAAAGTAATTTGGTCAGATATCTCACACACTTTATCTTCTCCCGCATTTCTTGATATCGAAACCGAATAAGTTCCTTCCTCTGGAACCTCTATCGAGCTAGTTAACTCGCCTGTATTCCACAAGTAGTTTAATCGTTCATCGAAGTTTGCGGTCAAAGTTAAAGCGGAATCTAAGTCCTCAAAACAAATTGGTTCCAACTCCAAGGTATGATCCAAGATACTCATTGGATATTGCACTACTTTAACATAAACAGAATCCCTTGCTGGACAACCTCCGTTGGAAGCGTATGCCGTGTACA
>JBLIAZ010000158.1:0-6251 GCA_047631875.1 Saprospiraceae bacterium | reverse complement strand
GCATGAGCGTGACCGGGTTGATAACTTGGAGCTATTCCATTGACGTCAGTAACTAACTCTAATTCTCCTGCAAAATACTTTCTGTACCCGGAGTCTTTCATTTGCTCCTGTTTAATCTCGTTAATTTGCAAATCATCAGCGAAAGAGAACAGCTCATTGCTTGTAAAAGCTATCCCATCACTCGAATCATTCAAATGAGGGATGTTCCCATTAGAAAAAGAAATGGATCTCAACCAGGTGTGCATTCTTCCAGCAATACCACTTAAAAAGTGAGCTAATCCATTTTCTTTAGGTAAGAAATCAATTGCTTCAAGTACCCTAAAAAATATGATTTGATGGTACATCGGGCTTAATTCAAAATGAGCTCCATCATTCAAGGTTTGCTCCGAAAGCTGAACCTTTAATAGCTTACTTGCTTTAGCTATCCAGTCTTTTTCCTTAAAAAAATAACCTCCCATTAACAACGCAAAAGAATTTTCTAACAGGTGATTGCCTAAAATATGATATTCTAAATTTTTATTTAAATAAACCAACTCTGACTTTAAACATTCAACCAGTCTTTCATTTACATCATGGGTTGACAAAAACCTAATGGTATTCATGACCCTTAAAGACACGGGGTAAGGCTCTAAAGCTAAAGTTCCGTTCCACAAATTATCATATAAGTCTTGTAAGAGGGCTGCTCTTATTTCGGGACTCAAGTCCTCCTGACGCAAAAAATCTACATATTGCAAATTGTAATTCCACAGTTTCCCGTGTTCGTCGTAATTCCAGTCCACTTTCTTTTTAAAAGTGGTGCTTAAATTCAAGAAATGAAAATGATACCCTTCCTTATTTTTGGAAAAAACTTTCTTGATTTTGGGTAGTGGAGAAAAAGACAACTTGTCAATAGTAGTTCCTTTCGAAGCATACTGAGATAAAGGTTTAGCTTCCTTTAATTTGTACTTTACCTGATGATAAATTTGAGAAAACTTTAAATGTTTTACCGTCCTAAAAAGCTTTCCAATCAATTTAATTTTACTCATCAGTATTCAAATGTATGGGCTAATGAGTGATTTAAGGAAACAAAGTCAACAAATGTTTTACTATCCTGTCTGCTGTTTTACCATCCCATTTTTCAATGTCACCCCCATTTTTCCATTTTCCCGAAAACAGCACTTCCATAGTGGGCCCAATTGCATCTGGATTTACCCCTATTAATTCGTTTGTTCCGTGAATGGTGGTTTCTGGCCTTTCCGTATTGTCCCTCAAAGTAATACACGGAACCCTCATTACACTAGTTTCTTCCGTGATTCCTCCTGAATCAGTGATTACAGCTTTTGCTTTTTCAACCATGTAATTAAATTCCAGGTAACCAAGTGGATCTACAATGTGCAACCTGTCATCAACGATTCCTAAACTTTCAAATATTTTTTTTGTTCGAGGATGAACAGGGAATATCAAGGGTAAACCCTGTGTGTGAGCGATGATTTCCTTCATTAATTCTGCTAGCTTCTCCTCTTGGTCAACGTTAGCAGGTCTATGTAATGTCATTACCAAATACTTTCCTTCTTCCAAGCCTAGTTCATCCCAAAAAGAAGGCTTTTTAAAGCGTGGTCGATGCTTAACCAAAGTATCGATCATGGTATTCCCCACAAAAAACACCCTTTCTTTTTCTATTCCCGTTTTATACAAGTTTTCATTCGCGATAGACGAAGTAGTGAAAAAATAATTGGTAATGCTGTCCGTCACCATCCTGTTAATCTCCTCCGGCATTGTCCAATCACCAGACCTGATACCAGCTTCCACATGAGCTACTGGAATACATAGTTTTTGAGCAGCAATTGCGCAAGCCATAGTAGACGTAACGTCTCCAACAACCAAGCATAAATCAGAAGGGTCTTCTAATAATAGCTTTTCATAACCTATCATAATCGCCGCTGCTTGCTCAGCTTGCGAGCCTCCTCCAGCACCCAAATTCACGTCTGGATCAGGTATCCCCAATTGTTCAAAAAAACTTCCCGACATGTTTTTGTCGTAATGTTGACCAGTGTGGATCAATCTAAAGTCAATGTTTTTACCTTCCAATTTAGCCTTATTAATGGCATCAATAATTGGAGATATTTTCATGAAATTTGGCCGTGCTCCAGCAATTAAATCTACTCTCATATTAATCTTTTATTTCAACCCAAGAACCTGCTTTAAGACTCTCAATAGCAGCAAACGATGCTTTAGTTGTATTAATGATTTCATCCAAAGGAATGATTGGCGCTCCTCCTTGTTTAACCATATCAACCAATTTATTAAACTGATTTGCATGCCCTTTGTCTTGTTTTGATGAAGCAGAACTACTTCCCTTAAATCCAAACCCTTTAAGTTTTCGCCAATTGTCCATGATTAACGTTCTTTCTTGATGGAAGACCTCAAGTCTTTCTTTTGAGTAAGCCTTACTCCCATTTGCAAAATAATTAATCACAGCGTTTGTTCCGTTTTCATATTTTAACATGATAGTAGCGTTGTCGGTATTTTCAGCAGGATTTTCTCCCAAGGCATTCATACAAACCGCTTTTACTTTTGAACCAGATAAATAGGAGCACAAGTCAATGAAGTGGCAAGCTTCCCCTATGATTCTTCCTCCTCCAACTTCCATGTCGTGAATCCATACTTTTGAAGGAATAAAACCAGCATTCATTGTAGCAATGATGTTCATTGGGGAACTTGTTGATCCAAGCATTTGCTTCATTTTAATTGCTAATGGCGCAAACCTCCTGTTAAACCCTACAGTGATACTTTTTGGATTTTTTTGTTGAGCGTCTAAAATGGCATCTAACTCTGCTTGATTCAACGCCAGCGGTTTTTCGACGAACACATGCTTGTCGGATTCAAGCACTTCTTGAACCATTTTTGCATGTGCGTTGTGTCTTGTGGTAATCAACACTAAATCCACATCCTTATCAGACAAAATCGTTTTATAATCTGTAGTAGAATTACTGATTGAATATTTTTTTGCTAACGTGGTTCCTGACAAACCTCCAGAACTGGCAATTGATTTTAAATGCGCATCCGTTTTACTTAAACATGGTAGAATCATTGCTGAAGTAAAGTTACCAGCACCTACGACCCCAATTACACCTTTACTTGATTTAATAGGGTCAGTATTGATCGTAATCACTTGAGACGAATCGTCAGATTCTTCTTTGTACACTAACAAGGAAGCAATAGAATTTCCTCCTGACATATTACCATAAATCTTTTGATATTCTTCCAAAGGAATCTTTTCAGTAATCAATGGGTTAACATCAATGTTCTTAGCAGAAATTGCTCCTAATACTGCTTCGAAATTTCTTTTTTCCGTCCACCTTACAAATGGCAAAGGATAATCATTTCCTTTTGATTCGTAATCGTCATCATATCTTCCCGGTCCGTATGAACAAGAAACAGTAAATGTTAATTCCTTTTCAAAGAAATCAGCACGGCTAATGTCCAAACCAATCACACCAACTAACGCGATTCTACCACGTTTCCGTGACATATGAGCACATTGTGCAATAATTTCATTACTGCTGTTTGAAGCAGTAATTACTACAGCATCTACTCCTACTTGGTTCGTAGCTTCCATTGCGTAAGCCACTTGGTCAATTCCTTCCCCAGGGTTTACTGCGTCGATGCCGAACGTTTTAGCTATTTCTACTTTAGCTCCGTCATAATCAAACCCAATAACTTTACATCCATTGGCTTTTAATAACTGAGCTGTAATCATTCCGATCAAACCTAAACCGACCACTACAACCGTTTCTCCAAGTGTAGGGTTAACTAATCTTATTCCTTGCAGTCCAATTGCTCCAATTACAGTAAACGCAGCCTCATCATCAGATACATTATCAGGGATTTTAGCCACCAAGTTTTTACCTACAGACACATATTCTGCGTGGTTTCCATTTGATGCAACCCTATCTCCTACATTAAATTCTTCAACGCCTTTACCTACTGAAACTACCTTTCCAACATTACAGTATCCTAATGGAAGTGGTTGTCCTAATTTATTAAAAACAGCATTCAATGTTGGAGCTAATCCATCTGTTTTAATTTTATTAAGCACTTCTTTAACCTTGTCTGGTTGTTGCTTTGCTTTTTGTAAAAGATTTGCTTTTCCAAACTCAACTAACATTCTCTCTGTTCCTAAAGAGACTAACGTTCTTGACGTTTTTATTAAAACCTCTCCCGATTTAGCAGAAGGTACTGGAACATCTTCTAAAATCGTGTCCCCTTTTTTTATGTCTTGAATAATCTGTTTCATACAATGTAAATTTAATAACCTATCAACTCTGTTTTTTCCTGTACGTTCGGATAATTAATAAGTACAGCTTTATATTTCCCTTTGAACACAAACAAGCTTCCCGCACATGCGCCAATAATTTTGTGTTGTTCAAATAATGATTTTATATCACTTAAATTTCCAGCCCCACCCAAGACAGTCATCGGAATAGTTATTTTTTCTCTCACATTATCAATAAGAGACAAATCATAACCCTTCATAACCCCGTCTTGATCGATAGAGTTAATCACAATTTCTCCAGCTCCCAAAGCTTCTGCTTTAGCTGCAAATTCAATGGGGTTTTCTCCAGTTTTCTTTTTTCCATTATGAGTGTAAACCTCGTAACCTCCAAACAGCTTTTTTTTGACATCCAGTACCACCACCACACTCTGACTTCCAACTCGCTCGGCGATTTCAGTAATCAACTCAGGTCTAGCTAGTGCCGAAGCAGATATTGCTATTTTTTCCACTCCCAATTCGAAAATTCGTTGTGCTTGCTCAGGGGTCGTTACTCCACCTCCATAACACAAAGGCATCCTGCATTCTGAGGCCCAGTTTTCAATCATTTGATAATTAGGCTCCCTTCCTTCAGCTGTTGCATCAATATCAAAAATGCTTAATTCATCCACTTGCTTTTCGTTAAAAATCCTCAGCGCATTGATGGGATCTCCCACATATTTCGGGTCTTTAAATTGCACTGTTTTGACCAAGCCTTTGTCTTGCACAAGTAAACAGGGTATGATTCTAGGTCGTAACATCTTATAATTCCGAAAAGTTCTTTAATAATTGAATTCCGTAATGGTGGCTTTTTTCAGGGTGAAATTGCACACCATATATGTTTTCTTTATTTACAGCGCAAGTAAAATCAACACCATATTCGGAGGTGCTGATAATGTCCTTATCGTCATTGCATACAAAGTAATACGAATGTAAAAAGTAAAATTTTGAGTCTTTTTCCAAACCTTTTAAAATCGGCGTTTCTTTTACCGCTGTAACGTCATTCCAACCCATATGAGGCAAATGTGTTTTGAACGAAATTTTAGTAACATCGAATTTTTTAACTTCTCCATCAATCCACCCAAGCCCCTCTTTTTCACCCTCGTCGCTACTTTTAGCTAACATTTGCATCCCTACGCAAATTCCAACTACAGGCACCTTCTTTTCAAGCACCAACTCATCTAGCTTCTCCCTCATTCCTGATTGATTCAGCTTATCCATTGCGTGATCAAAAGCGCCAACTCCTGGCAAAATAATTTTACTGGCTTTGGCTAATTCTTCAGCAGTACTAACGATGTTATAGGGTACATTTAAACTTTTAAGGATGTTTGCAAATGCCTTGACATTCCCCAGTCCGTAATTGATAATTGAAACCATTCCCTTAAAACTATTAATCCAATATTATTTGGAGCTAATTTAGTACAAAAAAGCATTCTATCCCCTGCAAAGGTTTAAAATGTAATTACCTTTTTCCTCCCTTTTCTAAACCTAGCGCTTTCATCACCTTAGCTCCAATCTTAAAGACATTTTCTTGTGATTTATAATCTTTATATGTTTTTAATGGAGCCTTAAAGTATCCATCTAATTCTTCCACCGTAATCCCTAGTTTTGTTGCGATAAACTCAAATTCATGGTGGATATTTTCCTTGTCATATGGTAATTTTTTTAATTCCTCCAATGACTCCTCCCTTGTCATTTGACCTGTTAAAATCAAACTAGCAAACTGAACTTTTCTAACATCATAACCAAACCGTTCGTATAACCAATAGCTTTCGTAAAATCTTGTAAATCGTGATTCAAAATGCTTTTGAGGGTAAGGTTGCCAGCCAAACTTTTCCATTAAAAGTTTTTTCGCGTCTTCCTTGTGATAAGGCATGAAGTCCAAAGGACGATAAACCTTGATTCCTTTCACATATGGCAAATAAACTTTATGCCATAAAATACTTGTGATCGGATATGT
>JBLIAZ010000157.1:0-6271 GCA_047631875.1 Saprospiraceae bacterium | reverse complement strand
CCCTGAAGAACTCAAGCAATACATAAAGAATGATCAAGAGGTGCTCGAAATTATTTATCCCGTGAAGGAATATCCAATAAAAGTTGCTTCTTCAAATTTTGATAAAACACCTGCAATATCAGGTACGTTAAAAGGAATTAGGGGGCAGTATTTGTTTTTTGAGGAAGGAAAAGTGCTGAACATCAGGAAGTTTACAGGTTATGAAGTGGAATTATCTATTTCAGAAAGTCAAGCTATTGAATCAGAGCAAATGAGCTTATTTTAACTAATATATTATGTTTCAACACACAAAAGGTATATTCAAGGCCTCAGTAATAGCGATTGCACTCGTATTTGGACTCTCATTAATTATTCCGCAGCAATTGGTGCTACAACACGAGTTAGTCGTGAACAGCTCCCAGGACACTGTATTTGAGTTCTTGGAAAATCCGGAAAACATGAAATTATACTTTTCCAATTTACAAGGGCTTCAGATGGAAGACAAAGGCGATGGTGATTTTATTTTTGAGGGTCATGACGGTGAACTATATCGGCTTGAGCACCGAAGTGCCAGCAAGGCAAAAGGAGTTGAGATTACTTATTATAAGAACGAGGACAAGCAAGGGGTGTTTTTGTTGACAACTAAAAAACACAACGGGCAAACTTTATTACTTCAAACTCAGTTTTGGAATTTAGGTTATAACCCACTCACAAAGCTAATGGGGCACCAAACAAAAGATAAAAATCAAGAGAACCTACAAGACGAAATGATTAAATTAAAAGAACTCTTGGAGGATTAAGGTTCATCTATTATATTTGTTAACCACAAAAACCACAGACAAGAATGATGAAAATATTACCAGTTTTAGCATTAAGTATGAGTTTGATAGCTTGTAATTCAGGATCAAATAAATCAAGTGATTCACACGGTCATAGCCACCAGGAAGGTCATGACCATGATCATTCACAAGATGAAGTTGCTGAAGAAACAGAATCTGTTTACGATAATGCCAGTACAACAATTGGTTTTGGTGCATTTAAAACAACGGATAAAAAGGAGGTAAAAGGTTGGTTCAGTGATTTTGAAATGATTGGAATTACTGAGTCAAAAGACCTTGCTGAAATTTTTGGCAATGCTTCAGTAATAATTCAAGTGGGGAGTTTGGATACTAAAGACCAAGGTAGGAATGCCACATTACTTGCTGAGTTTTTTAACAACACAACTTCAAACGAAACAATCACAGGAAAAGTTATATCCTTTAATACAGATAGTGCTACAGCTGTGTTGGAACTGACATTCAACGATGCAACCACAGCACTTACTTTCGGCTACAGTTTAAACGGGGATACCTTGTCCATGCAATCGGTACTTGACCTTGAACAAGTGAACGGTCTTGGAGCACTTGCTTCACTAAACACTGCTTGCGAATCTCTGCATAAGGGGAGTGATGGGGTTTCAAAAACATGGAATGATGTAAATATTTATTTGACGACTATTTTGAAAAGATAAAAGTTCTCAAATCCGCATAAAAAAAAGCCGCTAGTGACAGCGGCTTTTTTTTATGCATTAAAGACTCATATTACTTTTTCCATTTGTCTCTTTTTTTCTTCTTTTTGCTTTTTTCACTTTCATCTTGTTCGTCAATTAAGTCAGAAAGAGAACCTGCTTGATCATCTGTTAAATCAAGCGTTTCTTTGTAACTGGATTTTCCAACCTGAGTGATAGAGATTTTCTTACCCATGAATTTTTCGATGTCCTTGACCAAGGGAAGTTCTTCCGTGCTACAAAAAGAAACTGCAGTTCCTTTGTTGTCTCCACGTCCTGTTCTTCCTACTCTGTGAACGTAGTTTTCCGTAACGTCAGGAATGTCGTAATTAATCACATATTCCACATTTGGAATATCCACACCTCGTGCACTTACATCGGTAGCAATTAATATTTTAAATGTTCCATCTTTAAACCCCTTCATGGTTTTTACTCGCTCGTCTTGGTTTTTTCCACTGTGCATGGTTTCGCAAACGATGTTTACCCTAGCCATAGCTTTTAAAACTCGTTCCGCCCTGACTTTTGTCCTTACAAATACCAAAATTCTACTTTCAATGTGTTCATTGATGATGCGTTCTAAAAAAAATCGTTTGTCATCCATTTCTACATTAATCAACGAATGTGTGATGTTTTTTGAGACAGGATCTTTAGGTGATATTTGAATTCTGATCGCATTTCGTACAATGGAATAAGCTAATTTTTTAATTTTTTCATTGATTGTTGCTGAGAAAAACAGTGTTTGCCGCTTTCGAGGAAGCTTGTTTATTAAATCGGTAATGTCTTTATAGAACCCTAAGTCTAGCATTAAATCAGCTTCGTCCAAGACAAGCAGTTCCACTGCAGTTAAGTTCAAATGCAGTTGGCTAACCATGTCAAATAATCGTCCTGGAGTGGCAACTACAACGTCAACACCTTCGTTCAAAGCTTCAATTTGAGGTTCTTGGTCCACGCCACCAATCAGGGCTAGGGTTTTAACTTTGGTAAATTGTGCTAGGGATTGGTAAACCTCAGTGATTTGTAGTGCTAGTTCATGTGTGGGAACCATCACTACTACTTTTACACCTGGGCGGTATTTAGTTCCAATGATCATGTGCAAGGTAGGTATAGCGAAAGCGGCAGTTTTTCCCGTCCCAGTTTGAGCAATAGCTAACACGTCTTCTCCTTTAAGTATGTTGGGAATAGCTTTGTATTGGATGTCAGTTGGTTTTTTAAAACCCTTAGCTTCTAAAGCTTTTTTAATTAAAGGATTGATTCGGTATTCTTGAAATTTCATGGGGTAATGCGAATGAGTGTGCGAGTAAGATGTTGATTTTAATGATATTTCAATTCAAAAAAAAAGGAAGCTGTTTAGCTTCCTTTTTAATCAGTTTTAATTTTACTTATCCTAAGTATGTCTTAAGTAACCTACTTCTTGTGTTGTGTTGTAATCTTTTTACAGCTTTTTCCTTAATTTGACGAACTCTTTCACGCGTTAAGCTGTGCTTGTCACCAATTTCTTCCAAAGAGAATGGGTGAGCGAAACCAATTCCAAAAAACATCCTTAACACATCAGCTTCTCTTTCAGTAAGTGTGGCTAGTGATCTTTCGATTTCTTTTCTCAACGAGTCAATCATCAAGGCTTTGTCTGCTTTTGGAGAATCGTTGTTTTCCATTACGTCTAACAATCCATGGTCTTCACCTTCCACAAAAGGAGCATCAATACTTTGATGTCTTCCTGCAATGTTCATTGCATTTTCAATTTCGTCAGCGTTCAACTCAATTAATTCTGCTAATTCTTGCACCGTTGGTTCTCTTTCCAATTTTTGCTCCAACTCAGACATCCCTTTCTTAATTTTAGTAAGGTTACCTACTTTGTTAAGAGGAAGCCTTACCATTCTTGAGTTTTCAGCAATTGCACTGATGATAGATTGACGAATCCACCAAACAGCATAAGATATAAATTTGAACCCTCTTGTTTCATCAAAACGTTTTGCCGCTTTGATTAATCCTAGGTTTCCTTCGTTAATTAAATCAGGTAATGTTAATCCTTGATTTTGGTATTGCTTGGCTACAGAAACCACAAACCTTAAATTGGCTTTGGTTAATCTTTCAAGAGCTTGTTGATCTCCTTCACGAATTTTAACAGCTAATATTACTTCCTCCTCGGAAGTAATTAAATCAACTTTTCCAATTTCCTGTAAGTATTTATCAAGTGTTATACTGTCCCTGTTAGTAATCGACTTGGTAATTTTAAGTTGTCTCATTTACTTGTTTCTAATTTAACGGTTGGTTTAACACACGCAAAGGTAGCGCTGACAGATGAAATAAAGCAATATTTTCAAAGAAATATTTCGTTTATTTAGCCTCTGATTTAATTTGGTCACAAGGTACAACATTATTAAGGGTAAGTAAAGGTAATTTGAGGAAAGGTTTATGGATTATTACCTTGTGGTTCAGGGATATTACTCAAAGATAAAAACCAAGTGTTTTGAGTATGTCATTTCAGACGATTTAACATCCAACTTTTTTCCCTATTTTTAAAGTATGAACCTATTAAGACCTTTGACTACGTTGTTCTTAATTTTAACTTATTTGTCAGTCACATCGCAAGATTTGGAGGAGGAATTTTATAAATATGGGTTTCCACAAGATGAAATTTATGTTGATTTAGGAAAGGCAGGTAAAGAAGCCAAAAAGGTCACTAAGTTAAAACTGCTGAATGTTGATTTGTCTGCCAAATTAAGTAAGCTTGGTAAGTTCAAGCAGCTGAAAGTTCTGAAGTTAAAAAACAATAAAATTGATTCGTTGCCTGAAAAAGTATTTAGGAATTATGGATTAAAGTACTTTTTTAGCTCGGGAAATAATTTTAATAAGCTGTCCGAGAATATAGTAAATTGGGGTGCCTTGGAAGTACTTAAACTGCAAAAGACCAGTCTGGACAGTTTTCCCTCTGGATTAGCAAATTTAAAAATGCTTAAAACCCTTGAGCTCCAGTCAAACGAGACGGACACATTTAAATTAAATGGGGTAATTAAAGGGCTGATAGGATTAGAAGAACTGTTGTTTTTTAAAGTTCCTTTGTACGAATTTCCCGATGGTTTTGAAAAAACGAAAAAATTAAAGGAAGCTTATTTTATTGATTGTCGCTTGTCTAAAATGGACAGCAGCATATACTCTTGTAAAGAGCTTGAATTGTTGATTTTAGAGAATAATTTATTTGAAGAAATTCCGAAAGAGATATCGCAACTAAAGAACTTAAAAATGTTGAGTTTTAAAAACAATAAACTAAAAAAGTTACCTGAGTTTGTTGCGTCATTAACAACTTTAGAGAAGTTAGACTTAAGAGGTAACCCTATTCCCTTGCATCAAATTGCAGTGTTAAGAATATTAATGCCTTGGTGTAGGATTGATTATTAATTCCTTTTAAATGAAAGTGTACACGAAAACAGGAGACAAGGGGAGTACCTCATTAATTGGAGGTAGTCGGATTAAAAAAGATGACCTAAGGATTGAGGCGTATGGTACAGTAGACGAATTGAATTCCTTTGTTGGCTTACTTTCTGATAAAATTACATTACTCGATGTGACGGGTCAACTTGCTCGAATACAACAGTCTTTGTTTGTGGTAGGATCAAATTTGGCTTGCCGAGAAGATGAAAAACCTAAAAGTATTCCGAAACTTGAAAGCAATGAGGTGACATTGCTTGAGAATTACATTGATACATTTGAAAAAGAACTGGTTCCAATGACCAATTTTATTTTACCCAGTGGACACGAACAGGTTTCTTTGACGCATTGTGTGCGAACAATCTGTCGCAGAGCTGAGCGAAGGGTTGTTAGCTTGCAGAACGAGCCAGAAATTGTGGTGTATTTAAACAGGCTTTCGGATTACTTTTTTGTGCTGTCAAGGCTTCTTGCTAAAAAATTAAATGTTGATGAGGTAAAATGGATGCCCACCAAAAGTTGATTTGTCAGTAAATAAGATATTTTCAAAACTTCTTCAGCAAAACGAGGTGCAAATTAAAGAATGAATATTATTTTTGCCTAGACATGAGTTTCAAAACAATCATCAACGACATCGATAAAAAAAAGTTCAGCCCTGTGTATTTTTTACATGGTTTGGAATCTTTTTACATTGAAGCTTTGGAAAAAAACTTTATTGCTAATTCAATACAGGAGGATGAGCGTGATTTCAATCAGCATGTCTTGTATGCGAAGGACCATGATTTGGATACTATTGTGAAATTAGCTCAACAATTCCCAATGATGGGGGAGCGCCAAATGATTTTAGTAAAGGAGGCTCAAAATTACAGGAATTTTGATGCACTCATAAAGTATTTACAAAAACCACTTGAGTCGACTGTGTTGGTGTTTTCTTATAAAGGGAAAAAGCTTGACGCAAGGATTGAAAAAAAATTGAGTGCTGCAAAATTCATGTTATCTAAACCTTTGTATGACAATCAAGTACCTGATTGGATAAAAGGACAAGTTACGGAAATAGGTTTAACCATTGAGCCTCAGGCAATGATTTTGCTCAGTGAATATTTGGGTAATGATTTACTTAAAATTTTAAATGAGTTAAATAAGTTAAAAATTATCCTTCCCCAAGGAGCTTTAATTAGCGCCGATGTCATTGAAAAAAACATAGGAATCAGTAAAGAATTTAATGTTTTTGAATTGGTGAAAGCCTTGGCTAATCGAGATAACAGTAAGTGTTTAAGTATCGCGGATTATTTTTCAAAAAACAGTAAAAATCATCCTTTCGTA
>JBLIAZ010000156.1:0-6329 GCA_047631875.1 Saprospiraceae bacterium | reverse complement strand
TGTTTTGTCAATATATTCTCTTGGCTTAGCATCAATAAAACAGTCAATTAATCACTTTAAATTTTTATAGATATGAAATCAAATACACCGATTAGTCGTCATCATTTGTCAATTAAAAAATCAGACAAAGTTTTAGAGGTCGGAGGAGGACATAACCCTCATAAAAGATCTAATGTTGTCGTAGATAAATTTGCAGATACTAATTACCATCGTTCTGGAGATATAAAGGTTCATGAACATCAAAAATTCATCAATGCGGATGGAGAGGATTTGCCATTCAAAGACAATGAATTTGACTATGTTATTTGTAATCAAGTGTTGGAACATGTTGAGAATCCACACAAGTTTTTAGCAGAACAAATGAGGGTTGCAAAATCAGGATACATTGAAGTGCCCAGTTTGATAGGTGAATATTTGTTTCCTAAAGAATCTCACAAATGGTTAATACTTGAGATAGAGGGGAAATTAGTGATGATGGATAAAGAGCATGTGGGGTTTAAGCCAAGTCATGATTTGGGAGACGTGTTTTTACATTATTTACCGACTAAGTCTCTGGGGTATAAAATCATGCAGTATACACATGGAAATATAGAGACTATTAGGTATGAGTGGAATGGCAAGATTGAATTTTTAGTCAACCCTACAGAAGAAAAGTACAGGAAGTATTTTACACAGGCATGGGATGTTGAGTTTGCTTCACATTTCTTTCCTCAAAGATCACTTGGAGCAGAGCTTTGGGAGGTTTCGAAAGCTTTTGGGTATGTTGTTTCAAATGTGTTTAAATCAAGAGTCTTAAAAAGTGCTTAAAGGTGAACATCTACTCTCAATAATAGACCTAAGTCTTTATTATAGATGATTTCTTAAGTGTCTAATGCCTTAAGTTATTGATTATTAACGTGTTGTTTGGTGGCACAGCTGTTGTCTTTTAATAGTTGTCTAAACGATACAAAAATGAAAAAGAACAGGGAGCCATTAATTTCAATCATAACCGTTAATTACAATACGACTGAGGTTACAAAAGGTCTTATAGAATCTATAATCTTGAGTTCATATACAAACTACGAGGTTATAGTTGTAGATAATGGTTCTCAAGATAATTCAGCGCTTTCGCTTCAGCATAGCTTCCCTTTCATTAAACTGATAACTAGTGAACGTAATTTAGGTTTTGCAGGAGGTAATAATTTAGGTATTGATTACGCGGTTGGAGAATATGTTTTTTTTGTAAACAACGATACTGTTTTTACAAAAAACCTACTGACCTTACTATGTAAAAATTTACTGTCAAACAATTCGCTAGGGGCTGTGAGTCCAATGATCTTATTCTACGATAATCCAACTGTTATTCAATACGTTGGGTCAACTAAAATGAACAAGCTTACCATTAGAAATAAGCATGTTGGTAATGGTCAAAAAAATCAAGAACAATTTGATGGCGAAAAACAAACGTTTTATGCTCATGGGGCAGCGATGATGCTTCCCATGAAAGTAATTGATGAAGTTGGTCTAATGTGTACTGACTTTTTTCTTTATTATGAAGAATTAGACTGGTGTGAAAGAATTCGTTCAGCAGGTTATGCTATAAACGTCGTGCCACGAGCAAAAATTTATCACAAAGAATCTATGTCAACAGGAAAAAACAGTCCCTTGAAGATATATTATATGACCAGGAGCAGGTTTTTATTTGCGAGAAGAAACCTTGAAGGAGCTAACTATTTATTATCCGCTTTATTCTTAGTGTTAGTTGCATGGCCTAAAAATGTTATTTCACTAGTGTTTAATCGGACTCATTTACTTGCATACAGTAGCGCATTACTATGGAACTTATCTAATGGGAAATTTACTTATAAACCTTTTTAATAAATAATTATGATTTTAATTGATTTTACAATATTGCTAGTTACATCGTATTTTGCATTTTCCGCACTTTATATTGCAATAAACTCCATTGCTGGATTGTTTTATAAAAATGCTGAACTTACCTCGCACGGAAAGCTTCCAAGAGTAGCCGTTTTTATACCAGCCTATAAAGAAGATGCTGTTATTGTGAAGGTTGCCCAGGAGGCTCTGAGGCAAGAATATAATGGAGATTACGAAGTAGTTGTGATTTCTGATTCTTTAAAAGAAGTTACAAACTCATGGCTTCAGGAACTTCCATTGTCTTTTGTTCGAGTAGATTTTAAAAATAGCACAAAAGCAAAAGCGTTAAATTATGCATTAAACCTCATGGGTGATGCTTATGACTTAGCAATTGTTTTAGATGCTGACAACGTCATGGAGAAAGGTGTTGTGAATAAATTTGCGAAACAATACATGTCTGGTAGGCAGGCAGTTCAAGGTCATCGATGTGCTAAAAATACCAACGCGAAATTTGCTTTACTTGATGCTATTAGCGAGGAAGTTAATAATCACATTTATTGTAAGGGTCCAAATGTATTAAAACTATCTTCAAGACTAGTTGGTTCAGGCATGGCGTTCGACTACAAGATGTTTAAAAAATTAATGAGTGGAATAGAAGCTGTCGGTGGTTTTGACAAAGCGTTAGAATTAAAAATTATTGAACAAAAAGTACGGATTGATTACGCAGATGATATTGTTATTTATGACGAAAAAGTAGAAAAAGCAGAGGTTTTTGGAAACCAAAGAACAAGGTGGATTAGTGCACAATATCACTACATGGTAAAAAGTATGCCAACGGCGTTAAAGCTTTTAGTTAAAGGGAATTTCGATTATTTCTATAAAGCTCTTCAACTTTGCTTGCCTCCAAGGTTATTGTTTCCAGGGTTTTTAGCGATTGGTTCTTTGGTGTTTTGGGGGTTAGGACGGGAAGGATTGTGTTTGTTTTGGGTTGGAATGTTCTTGTCGGTAGTTATTAATTATTTGATTGCAATTCCATCATCTTTAATTAGTGAAAAATTGATCTCCATTCCATTCGCTCTTATACATGCCTTTGTAATTACATTTCTGTCTTTATTTAAATTGTTTGGTGCTAATAAAAAGTTTATTCACACACCTCATTCTGGTTTGGAAATATCAGATAATGCCAATAATAAAGTATAGAATATGAAAGTAATTGAAAGAATAAAATCTAATCCACTGCTAAAAAGAATTGCACTGTGGATGTTACAAGATCCTTACAGGCCACGTCCAAGGTTTTGGGTAAAAATCTTTTGGAATAAACTCGTTCACGTAAGAGGAAGGAAGTCCCTAATTAGTAAAAACACCCGAATGGACGTTTTTCCTTACAATGCTTTTGTGCTGGGAGATTATTCCACAGTTGAAGATTTTTCCTGCGTAAACAATGCTATGGGAGCTGTTATTGTTGGTTCAAAAAGCAGGATTGGTATCGGGAATACCGTCATTGGTCCTGTCACTATAGGTGATAATGTAAACATGGCTCAAAACATAGTAGTGAGTGGATTGAATCATGGCTATCAAGACATTATGATCCCTCCGAGAGAACAAAAATGTTCCACAGCTGAAATATCAATTGGAAACGATTGTTGGATAGGTGCGAACGTCGTAATTACAGCGGGAGTTTCAATAGGAAGGCATTGTGTGATTGCAGGTGGGGCGGTGGTAACAAAGTCCATTCCCTCTTTTTCTGTGGCAGTGGGAAACCCTGCAAGGGTAGTGAAGTATTATGATTTCGAAAAAGAAAAATGGTGTGCTAAAAATGACAAATTAAAAATCCAAAATTATGGTAAAACAGCGTAACATAGTGATAACAGGCATACAGCCCTGGGATATCGAAATAGGTAGCAATTGTAAGAACATTGCCCGGGAATTCGCAAAAACTCATCGAGTGTTGTACGTCAATTCTCCCATCGATAGAGTCAGTGCTTGGAAAAAAAGATCCTGGACAACTACAAAAAATAGACTTAAAGTCATCAATAAAGAGGTGTCAGCATTAAGAGAAGTTGAAAAGAATTTGTGGGTGCTTGATCCGTCCATTTACATTTTGCCTATTAATTGGTTACCTGGTTTTTTATTTAAACCGTTGAATTGGTTGAATGGTTTTCGATTTGCTGGATGCATTGATAAGGCAATCACTGATTTGGGGTTTTTAAATTGTTCACTATTTACTGATAGTGATATGTTTAGGAGTTTATACTTAAAGGATTTTCTAGATGTAAATGAATTTGTATACTACAGCAGAGACAATTTAATGACAGTTCCATATTGGGAAAAGCATGGTGCGGAAATAGAGCCAATCATTATGAAAAAAGCAGACGTAGTAGTTACAAATTCACCTCATTTAGCCAAGCTAGCAAAAGTGCATAATCCAAATTCATTTTATGTTGGCCAAGGATGTGAAATTGAAAGTTATCAAAATGTTGAAAAGGAATTGATCCCTGATGACCTAAGTGATCTTAAAGGGCCAATAATAGGTTATGTTGGATTGTTAACTTCCCGGAGGTTAGATATCAAGGTGATTGAAAAAATAGCTTCTTCAAAACCGAATTGGAACATTGTTTTAGTAGGGCCACAGGAGCGCTGTTTTAAGAACAGTAGTTTGCACTATTACAACAATATTCATTTTTTGGGATCAAAAAATCCTGAAGAACTCCCATCTTATGTCAATGCGTTTGATGTTTGCATCAATCCTCAGGTGATTAATGAATTAACAAAAGGTAATTACCCAAGAAAGATAGACGAGTACTTGGCTGCAGGAAAGGCGACCGTAGCAACATATACCCCAACAATGGAAGTGTTCAAGGACCATTGTTATTTAGCTATTTCACCAATTAATTACGTAAAGTTAATAGAGAAGGGACTGAAAGAAGATAACAAAAAGTTAGCAAAGGAAAGAAGTGTTTTTGCCGCTAGCCATACCTGGAAAAACAATGTTCGCTTAATATGGGAAAGCCTTGATTCTGCTGCCTAGTAATTATTAATCATTTAAATATATACTATAATGAGTAAGTTGGAAATGCTATTTTGGGGGTGTTCATCGATTGTGTTTTACACCTATTTAGGGTACGGGATCATTTTATTTTTACTTGTAAAATTAAAGGCGATTTTTATAAAAGAACACCCTAAGTTTGAAAGCCCTTTTTTACCTAAAGTAACCTTGTTCGTTGCAGCATACAATGAAATAAGTTGCATAAAAGAAAAGGTTAAAAACATGTTTGAAATAGACTATCCAGCTGATAGGTTGCAAATACTATTTATTACTGATGGCTCTAATGACGGAAGTCCCGAATATCTTGAAAGTATAAAAGGGGTGGAGGTTTTACATGAGAATACTAGAGGGGGTAAAATAGGTGCAATTAATAGAGGGATGGGTTACGTAAAACATCCAATAGTAATTTATTCTGACGCAAATGCGATGTTAAATCCACAATCAGTTAAAGAAATTGTTAAACATTATGAAGATCCAATAATTGGCTGTGTTGCAGGGGAAAAGAGAGTGTTCTCAAACGGTGATGACGGAGCTAGTGGAGCTGGGGAAGGTATTTACTGGAAATACGAATCATTCTTAAAAAAATACGATTTCAAATTGTATTCTGCAGTCGGTGCAGCTGGCGAGTTGTTTTCAATTAGGACTGAATTACATCAAATAGTGGAGAAGGACACCATTCTAGACGACTTTATTATTTCATTAAGGATAGCTATGAAAGGGTATAAGATCGCCTATGAGCCAGCAGCTTTTGCTTCTGAGTATGCCTCTGAGTCAATTCAGGAAGAAAAGAAGAGGAAGGTTAGGATTAGTGCTGGAGGTATTCAAAGTACAGTAAGGTTATTAAAGTTGTTTAATCCTTTTAAATATGGTTGGCTTACGTTTCAATTTGTTTCTCATCGTGTACTTCGCTGGACAGTGAGTCCTGTGTTTTTATTTTTGGTATTTCCTTTAAATTTAGTACTTGCATTGGAGTCCGACTTGTATTTTTATTGGATCCTATTTTATTGTCAAATTCTCTTTTATTTAAGTGCAGGAATCGGTTATTTCTTGCAAAAGAATCAATTGAAGTATAAGATATTCTTCGTGCCTTTTTACTTTGTCTTTATGAATGTATGTGTTTTTCTGGGAATCAGTAGGTACCTGAACGGAAACCAATCTGTGCTTTGGGAAAAAGCAAGGAAGTAAAGAGTCGAATACAATCACTTTACCTATAGGGTAAACCTCTCTATTTATGAGACTACACTCTCTATTATGGATTGGTAAGCATACTTAAGTATCTTTATTTTACTGTATATCTGACAGTTACACTGTTGATTTTTTTGGCATTTTATTTGAATTTAACTCATTAAACTAAAAAACTTTAATTATGAAAAAACAAAAATCAAAAACAGCTTCAATTGCCTTGGCAATAATTATTGTCCTAATG
>JBLIAZ010000155.1:0-6358 GCA_047631875.1 Saprospiraceae bacterium | reverse complement strand
AATTACAAAGGGACAAATAAGGTCTGTCCTTGTTTTATTCTAATTCCAAGTCTTTAAAAAGTCCTTGGAACAGGCTTAGCGTTTTTACCTCGACAGTAAGGTCTTCTTGGCTGGTGATCATGATCACGATTGAACCGCGGTCTTCGTGTTGGTTTTTAGCCATTAGGAGATTGAGGTCATGATTGTTTCCGCTTATGCTATGGTCCGTCCAGATGTTGTCCTCGAAGTTTGTTGCTTCAAGGTTTTCTTTAATTAATTCAAATTCAATAGGGGGCATGTGGCTGTCGCAAAGTGCGTTAAGCATTCCCAATATACCGTATAATTTATGGTCCCAAAATTCGAAATTGAAAGTGTATTCATTTTCCATTATTCATCTAAGTTAAGGGATGAGGAGCTGTAAATAAAATAATTGGCTCCTATTTTTGACAAATCAAGGATGACAAGCTATTTGTTTAATCAAAGGGGGGTTACTTTTTGAAAGCCACTTTGTAGAAATAATAAAGGGAGCATAAATGACCATCAAAAAAAAACATTAACAAACATTTAAAAAACCATACATTATGAAAAATTTATTATCAATAGTGCTGCTTATTGCTTTTGCGTCAAGTTGTAATTCAAGTAAAGCTTATGTTTATGGAGCGCATCATTCAAGTTGTGGAGCATACGGTAATCCTTAAGAAAGGTAAACCCACGAAGTGAAAGCAAGTGCTATTTTGTATAATTCAGGGACGGGTGCTGATTAAATGCTGAAAGAAATGCTCCGAAAACCTGTGTCAAAGAGGTTAAGAAAGGAAAAATGTCACCCCTCAAAACTATTGAAATGTGCTTAAGTCGCTTCCTCATTCTTATGTTTTAAGTTCCTGAGGTGTCAATTAGTGATTCACTCGTTCACGACAGTTCAACTGTTTTGATCGATAGTAGGGAGAAGAGAGAATTTGAAGTTAGTCATATTGACAATGCAGTATGGGTTGGATATGATACTTTCAAAATGAAAAGAATCAAACACATCCCTAAGGATCAAAAAATAGTTGTGTATTGTTCAGTTGGATACAGAAGTGAAAAAATAGCTGAGAAACTGATCAAAAAAGGATACACGAAAGTGTCCAATTTGTACGGAGGTGTTTTTGAATAGAAGAATCAAGCACTTGCTGTTTATGCTAATGATACCGTTACTCAAAATGTACATGCGTACGATAAAGAGTGGGGCACTTGGCTAAAGAAAGGCACAAAAATCTATAAATGATGCCTTGGATCAATTAGCAACTGACTACCTTAGTATCCTTAAATAAAGGGCAATGAAAAACTTACGTGACAGTCAATACGGTAAATTATTTGAAGAACAATTACTTTCTGAAATAGTTGATTGTGGGGTTTTCAAGACTGTTGAAAAGGGAGAGCTGTTAATTGATATAGGTTCCTATATAAAGCACATGCCTTTACTGTTGGAGGGTGCTATTAAAATTATAAGAGTTGATCAAGAAGGAAATGAGCTTCTACTTTATTTCTTAGAAAAAGGTGATACTTGCGCCATGACAATGACTTGTTGTATGGGGCAATCTCAGAGTGAAATCAGAGCTATTGCCGAGAATGATACCAAGCTAATTTTACTCCCTGTTCAAAAAATGGAAGAATGGCTTAAGTACAAATCTTGGAGAGATTTCGTATTCGCTAGTTACAATGGAAGGCTTTACGAAATGCTCGATGCAATTGACACCTTAGCCTTTATGAACATGGATAATCGGTTGCTTAAATATTTGAGGAACAAGGTGATTATTTCTAAAAACAAAATGCTCCACGTATCACATCAGGATATAGCTCATGATTTAAACACGTCCCGTGTGGTTATTTCAAGACTTCTTAAAAGGTTTGAACAAGAAAGTAAAATTAAGATTCACAGAAATCGCTTGGAAATTCTTGAACATTAGTTTAAAAACTCTTTAAAAGAAAGGGGGATCTAAGCTTGTGTAACAAAAGTTACAGGAGGTTACCTTTGCTTTAATCATCTTTACAACATTAGGTTTTAATAGCTTGATGTTAAATAGATAATTCAGTATCTTACTTAACCTAATATCAAATAATTACAAATGATCGAATTTATATCACAACCCTGGGCATGGTACGTTTCAGGGATCTGCATAGCAGTAGTGATGCTACTCCTTTTACTTGAAGGTAAAAGCTTTGGCATGTCATCAAATTTAAGAACAATGTGCTCTATAGCTGGGGGGGGCAAGCTTGCTGATTTTTTTAAATTCGACTGGAGGGCAGAAAGATGGAATTTAGTTGTTGTGTTGGGAGCAATTATTGGAGGGTTTATTGCTTCTAACTTCCTTACGGATGATCCTACAATTGATCTTAATCCACAAACGATTGAGGCATTAACTAACCTTGGCATTGAGAATGCAGGACAACAATATGTTCCTGAATCAATATATGGTACCGAAGCTGTTTCGTCACTAAAAGGACTGTTGATTTTAATTGTTGGAGGGCTTTTGGTTGGTTTTGGAACTAGATACGCGGAAGGTTGTACTTCCGGACATGCTATCAGTGGTTTAAGTAACCTACAATTACCATCGTTAATTGCTGTCCTTGGTTTTTTTATCGGAGGTTTAATAATGACACATCTCTTGTTCCCATTAATTTTTAGCTAATAATAAGACTATGAAATATTTAAGATATTTAATGATTGGGGTGTTCTTTGGTATCACCATGTATAAATCTCAAGCTGTGTCTTGGTACAGGATTTACGAAATGTTCAGGTTTGAAGCGTTTCACATGTATGGAATTATTGGTGTTGCCGTTGGACTGGGTTTAATTTTCGTTCAACTGATCAAGCGATTCAATGTGAAAAGTCGAAAAGGGGAGGAGATCAAACTACAGCCTAAAGCAAAAAGTATAGCACGATACTTAATTGGAGGAACCATATTTGGGCTTGGATGGGCTCTTGCTGGTGCGTGCCCAGGACCAATGTTTGTATTAGTTGGTTCAGGAGATTTTTCCATACTTATTGTAATTGCATCCGCTTTACTAGGAACATTACTTTATGGTGTTATAAGAAACAAACTGCCTCATTAAGTTAATACCTTGAAGACTACCTGTATATGTTAAAAAACTTCATTCCTTCTTTGTCCTGGTTAGCTAGCTACAATAAAAAGCAGTTTCTTGGAGATCTCCCAGCAGGGTTGACGGTGGGAATCATGTTAATTCCTCAAGGAATGGCGTATGCAATGATTGCAGGATTACCTCCTGTTTATGGTCTTTATGCCTCACTGGTTCCACAAGTTATCTATGCATTTTTAGGAACCTCTAGGCAATTGGCTGTTGGACCAGTAGCAATGGATTCTTTACTAGTAGCTTCTGGTTTAAGTTTAATGGCTGTAAGCGGTTCTGAAAGCTACATATTACTAGCCGTAGTACTTGCCTTTTTAATGGGGCTAATGCAATTATTGATGGGTGTGTTTAGGTTGGGATTTTTAGTCAACTTTTTGTCAAAACCCGTTATCAGTGGCTTTACTTCAGCAGCAGCCTTAATCATAGGTTTGAATCAGTTGAAGCACTTGTTAGGAATCGAAGTAGCAAGAAGTAACCACATTTATGAATTAGTAATTAATGCATTTACACATATAAATGAAGTTCACTTACTGACCTTCACAATTGGTATTGTGGGTATACTAGTGATATATGGCTTAAAGAAATTTGCACCTAAAATACCAGGAGCCCTTTTAGTGGTGGTGCTTGGAATCTTATCAGTCACGATATTTAATTTAGCTGGCGAAAATGTTCAAATAGTTGGCTTTATACCTGAAGGGCTACCTGAATTTAAAGTGCCAGAACTAGGTTCAGGAAATGTTTGGAATTTGTTATCAATTGCAGTTACCCTTGCGCTGATTGCTTTCATGGAAGCAATTTCTGTTGCAAAGGCAATAGAGCAAAAACATTCGGACTATAAGGTTGACCCAAACCAAGAATTAATTGCTTTAGGAACTTCAAACTTAGTCGCTTCGTTTTTTCAATCGTATCCAACAACTGGTGGTTTTTCGAGAACAGCAGTAAACGATCAAGCAGGAGCGAGAACAGGAGTGTCGGCGTTAATTGCAGCATTGGTGGTAGGGTTAACGTTACTATTTTTAACGCCACTTTTTTACAATTTACCTAAGGCTATCCTTGCATCAATAATCATGGTGGCAGTATTTGGGTTAATTGATTTTAAATACCCTTTACGGTTGTGGAAAAACAGAAAGGATGAGTTTATACTCTTAACTTTTACTTTTTTAATTACGCTTACTGTAGGTATTAAAGAGGGGGTGATGTTGGGAGTTTTACTATCCCTTTTAATATTGATTTACAGGACAACCAAACCTCACATGGTTGTGTTAGGGAAATTTAAGGGACAAAATTTATATAAAAATATAGCAAGATTTGGGCAGTTGGAAGAACGGAAGGACGTGTTGATTGTTCGATTTGATGCACAGTTGTACTTTGCTAATGCTAATTTTTTTAAGGAGAATTTAAATGAATTGATCAAGGAAAGAGGGGCGGGATTGAAGATGCTTGTTTTAAGTGCAGAGGCGATAAACTACATTGATTCTTCAGCAGCGAATATGCTCCGAGTTAATTTTAAGGAAATATTGGATCAGCAAATTGAAATAAAGATTACTAATGCTATTGGTCCAGTTAGAGACATTTTTAAAAAGAGTGAAATAACCGCATTAATAGGACGTGATAATTTTCACTTAACAGTTAATCAGGCGGTAAGGTCTTTTGATGGAGAAAACATTGAGCAGCAGCATCAAATTGTATTGCAAAACAACTTGTGATTTTATAGTTGTGTAACAAATGTAACTGACCAGTAACCTTTTTAAAACTATATTTAAGATATGAAAGTAGAACAATTGTATACGGGGTGTTTAGCTCAAGGAGCTTATTATATTGAGAGTAACGGCGAGGCAGCTATAATCGATCCGTTGAGAGAAATTTCAGGATATATTGACATGGCAAAAAGCCGAAATACAAAAATAAAGTACATTCTTGAAACACATTTTCATGCTGATTTTGTGAGTGGACACGTTACTTTGTCCGAAAAAACGGGTGCTCCAATTATATACGGACCTAATGCCGATCCTGATTTCGAGTGCATTGTTGCAAAGGATAATCAGGAGTTTAAATTGGGTGATGTGACGATAAAAGTTTTACATACACCTGGTCATACAATGGAAAGCACAACTTATCTATTGTTAGATGAAAATGGAAAAGAGTATGCTGTGTTTAGTGGAGATACTTTGTTTTTAGGAGATGTAGGAAGGCCAGACTTAGCTCAAAAAGCAGCTGATATCACTCAAGAGGATTTAGCTGGAATATTGTACGATAGCCTAAGAACTAAAGTAATGACATTGCCTGACGATACCATCGTGTATCCAGGACATGGTGCTGGTTCAGCTTGTGGAAAAAACATGAGTAAAGAAACAGTTGGGTCAATAGGAGATCAAAAGAGGACTAATTATGCTTTAAGGTCGGACATGACTAAGGAGGAGTTTGTAAAAGAAGTTACAGATGGTTTAATGCCACCTCCGGCTTATTTCCCTTTGAATGTAATGCTCAATAAAAAAGGATACGAGGATTTTGAAGTAGTGTTGAAAAAAGGTCAGACTGGCATGAGTCCTTCTGTTTTTGAAGAGGCCGCTACTAGCACAGGAGCAATAATTTTAGATGTTAGGCATCAAGATAACTTTACAAAAAGTCATATACCAAGATCAATATTTATTGGAATTGACGGTGGCTTTGCTCCTTGGGTGGGAGTACTTATTAAAGACATAAAACAACCTATTTTGCTTGTAGCAGCACAAGATAGATTAGAAGAAGTAATCACAAGGCTATCACGGGTTGGGTTTGACAATGTATTGGGTTATTTGGAAGGTGGAATTGAATCGTGGAAAGAGGCAGGGAATGAAACAGACAGTATAAAAACTATATCTGCTGAAGAGTTTTCAGGTTTAAGTAGCAGATCAGTGTTAAATGTATATGATGTAAGAAAAGAATCAGAGTTTTTGTCGGAGCATGTTGTCAATGCTACTAACACTTCATTGGACAACATCAATGCCTTTTTAGATGAATTTCAAACTGAAGGTCCGAATTACATTCATTGTGCAGGAGGTTATCGATCAGTGATTGCAGAATCCATATTAAAATCAAGAGGGATCCATAATCTTGTTGATGTGAGAGGAGGTTTTGGGGCAATTAAAAAAACGGACGCTGTCATTAGTGACTTTGTGTGTCCAAGCACTTTGTAAAGTATTGAATAATGGGATTTTTAACTAAACTAAAAGAAATTATTATGGGACCAGATGTGGATTTTAAGGAGCTA
>JBLIAZ010000154.1:0-6408 GCA_047631875.1 Saprospiraceae bacterium | reverse complement strand
AATGAATACCATAAAGGGAGAATGGCCTCGGTGGTGTTTCATGCTTTTAATCAAATCAAAGAAAAAGGTGCAATGAAGTTGTTCAGGTCGCACAATCCTAACTTCAAAAACGGAGAGCAATTGCGTGATTTTGTATACGTAAAGGATGTGGCAGAGGTGATTGTGTTTTTAATGGAACATCGAAAAAATTCAGGAATATACAACTTAGGGTCGGGCAAAGCAAGGACATTTTTAGACCTTACAAAAGCTACGTTTACTGCAATGAGTCATCAAGAGGACATTTCATTTATTGATACACCTGAAGACATTCGAGACAAGTACCAATATTTTACCGAAGCCAACATGAGCAAATTAAAGTCCATTGGTTACGATAAAGAATTTACTGCCCTAGAGCAAGGTGTACAAGATTACGTGGTCAACTATTTGGAAAAGAAAGCAGTGCGCTAAGTAAGAGCCTAAGTGAGCTCAGAGTAAAGTACCGCCCTCACGATATATTATTTAAATTCTTTCGCTACTCCGATGCTTTCCAAATAAGAATGTAAACTCAATTTTGGTTTGGAAATAGAAACTCTACCCGAACGAACAAACTCCAGGATTCCATAAGGTTTTAGCACTTCGAATAAGGCTTCAGTTTCTTCGTTTAAGCCTGTTTTTTCAATGACACAAAACTCTGCGTCAATGTATAAAATTCTGGCGCCGTTGTTTCGTACAATTTTTTCAAGGTTACTTCCTAATAAGGTCTTTGATTGTAATTTGTACAATGCAATTTCTTGTGAAATTATTTCGTCTTCTTCAAAGTAAAAAGCTACAAAAACGTCGATAATTTTTTCGATTTGGAGCACTACCTTTTGAACCGTTTCTCTGGTTTCGTGGATCACGATGGTGAAACGGTGGATGCCTTCTATCTCACTGTCACTGGTAGTTAAGCTGTCCAGGTTAATTTTACGGCGAGTGAATATTTGAGCAACTTTACCCAATAATCCAGCAATGTTTTCAGAGTAAACTGATATGGTATATTTTTTAATGTCTTTTTTCATTTGTTCACTCTATTTAATTTTTTCGTGTTGGCTCGTTTGTTCGTAGTACCTCCTGGGTTTCCGTTTTTTATTTCAATATATTGTCAATATTTGACTTGCGATTAACTTATGATAACCTGCATTCTGAAACACTTGCTCCAGCAGGAATCATTGGAAATACATTTCCTTCTTGTTCTACAATGACTTCCAAAAAGTAATGTCCTTTGTAATCAAGCATTGTTTGTAGTGCTTGTTCTAAGTCTTTTCTGTCTTCAATTTTATTTGTTTCAAAACTGTATCCTTTTGCAATGGCAATAAAATCAGGATTAATTAATTCAGTAGAGGCATATCTTTTGTCAAAAAACAACTCTTGCCATTGCCTAACCATTCCCAAAAAGTTGTTGTTGAGGACAATGATCTTTACTGGAATTTTTGACTGAAATATGGTGCCCAATTCTTGTATGTTCATTTGAAAACCTCCATCACCAATTATCGCAACAACTTCCCTGTCAGGTCTTGCCATTTTTGCACCGTACGCTGCTGGCAATGCAAACCCCATGGTGCCTAGACCACCGGAGGTTACGTTGGAGTTAGTTTCGTTAAACTCATAATACCTTGCAGCAATCATTTGATGCTGTCCTACGTCTGTAACGATGATGGCTTTACCTTCCGTCAAGTCGCTTAGTTTTTTAACTACCTCTGCCATTTTTAATTCAGGAGTGGTTGGCGAAATATCGTCTTTAATTACTTTTTCGAATTCAATTTCGTATAATTTTTCAAATTCCTCGTTCCATTCTGTATGAGCTGTTTCAATGATCATTGGGTTTATTTCGGTCAAGGCAGTTTTTGCATCACCTAATACTGGTACATGTGCAAAAACGTTCTTGTGGATTTCCGATTTGTCCAATTCAATGTGAATTATTTTTGCTTGTTTGGCGTACCTTTTCAAATCACCAGTAACACGGTCGTCGAACCTCATTCCGATGGCAATAAGTACATCACATTCGTTGGTCATTAAATTTGGTGCGTAGTTACCATGCATTCCAACCATGCCTTTAAACAATGGATGTTTTGATGGAAATGCCGATGCTCCTAACCATGTACATGCTACTGGAATATTCGCCTTTTCAGCCAACTCCATGATCTCTTTTTGAGCACCAGAAATAAGTACGCCATGTCCTACAATTAAAAACGGTTTTTTTGCACTGTTAATTAATTGTGCAGCTTCCATTAACCTTTCCTTTTTAAGTTTAGGTACTGGTTGGTAAGACCTGATACTAGTACATTTTTCATAGCTAAAATCAAATTCTTCAAATTGCGCATCCTTTGTGATGTCAATCAGCACTGGTCCTGGTCGTCCAGAATTAGCAATGTAAAACGCTTTGGCAATTGCCTCAGGTAATTCTTCAGCTTTGGTTACTTGGAAATTCCATTTTACCACCGGGGCAGAAATTCCAATGATGTCTGTTTCTTGGAAAGCATCCGTGCCTAACAAGTGACTTGGAACTTGTCCAGTAATGCAAACCATGGGTGTGCTGTCAATCATAGCATCAGCCATTCCTGTAACCAAGTTTGTAGCTCCTGGCCCTGAAGTAGCAATTGCTACAGCCGTTTGGTTGGTTACTCTTGCCCAACCTTCTGCAGCGTGTGTTGCACCTTGTTCGTGGCGTACTAAAATGTGTTTTATTTTGTCTTGATACTTATAAAGCTCATCATAAACAGGCATGATCGCTCCACCAGGGTACCCGTAAACGGTGTCAATCCCTTCCTCGATTAAGCAAAGCATCAACGCTTCGGCTCCTGTTATTCTTTGTGTTTTATTTGTTCCCATTGTAAACTGGTATTGTAGTATTTGTATTGTATAAAAAAGCCTTTCCCGTGGATGAGAAAGGCTTTGCTTATTTAATTATAGTATAAGAGCTTTCCTGCATCCGATCAGTCATTGACGACCACCGAGACCAAAGTAATTGTTGTAAAGTTTTTTATCGTTTTGAACATTTCAAATGTTGTTGATACTAAAGGTACAATACTTCACCCTTATTGTTTGCGGATTTTGAAACAGTAAATCGTGTTTTTTGTTTTTTGTTCTTGCGTTCAAAGCACAATGACACATTGTAGTTGGCTTATGATCAAGCAGTTAAATATGTGTTACTCAAGATGTGTAACGGGTGATTATTAGTACACAATTCGGATTGGAATGGTGTAGATTACCGACGCAGGTCGGTCTAAATTCATTCCCGGATTCAATTTAGGTAACAATCCTACAGCTCGAATAGCCTCTTTGTTTAGGATGTCATGTTTTCCTTTTAGTATTTCAATGGCCCCTACCACCCCCTGTTTATTGACCACGAATTTAACATAGATGACGTCTTCTAATTCCAATTCTTGCGCAATCGCAGGCATGTCAAATAGTTCTTTAACTTTACTATGTATTAAGTTTTGTGTACAGCGGTTCCGTTCGTTGTTTGTTTTTAAATGTGCACATTCAGGATAGGTAGGGTAATTACTTACCGCGACCATAGGAACATCTGCAAGCTCTTCATCAGAATCATCACCTACAGGTTCGTCGTCAATTTCTACTTCGTCAAGTTCGGTGTCGTCAAAATCAGGTATTTCCGTGATGACTTCGTCTTCTACTAGTTGTATTTCAGGCTCTACGGGTGGTTTTTCTGCTGGTGGTGGCGGTGGCGGAGGTGGTGGCGGAGTGGTAATTGGAGGTAGCTCTGTGAGGTCGTCCTCCACTTGCATGTCAAAATCGTACACCAATTTTGAAAACGATTTCATGTTCAAAGCAGCATATGTGCAACTTAATATTAAGAGCATACCCACTAAAAAAAACACCGTTTTTTTGTTCTCTAAATTACTTTTTTCGTTTTTTCTGAATTCCATATTTGTAGACAGTTAAACGAACTTTAATGATCGTTTATTACCTTTTTAATTGTCAAAAATAATGATTTTTTTTTGTAGCTGTCTACGTTGCGTTAATTTATGTTATTTTTACTCATAGTATGAGAAGAATTTTTCTTTTAGGGGCCGTACTTTTATTGTTCAATACAGCATATTCTCAAGTGTTGAACATGCAAGTTTTGTCTGGGAAAACAGGAAAAGGAGTTCCTTTTGTAAGTGTAGTGCTGCTGCCAAGTAACTTTGGGGCAGTAACCGATTTAGACGGAAAGTTTACCATCAATTATTCAAGTATTAACGACACTCTCCTGGTCATGGGGATTGGTTTTGAGTTGTATAGAAAGCCAATTTCTGGGTTAATTGGAAAAAAGACATTGTCGCTGATGCAGAAAAGCATTGTGCTAGACCGTGTTGAAATTAAGGTTATAAAAAGAAAAAGAAGAAACCGTAAAATTGATCCAGCGTATTTGTTGCACAAGGCTATTGTGGAGCATGCTGGGGTAAATGATTTTAAGAATAATACTAGTCATTCTTGTGATATATACAACAGGGTGGAGGTGGATGTCAACAATGTGACTGACCAGACCAGAGAGGTTTTAATTTTTCGACCGATTAGTTTTTTGTTTGACGACATTGACAGTACTTCTTTGCCTAAAAAGTTTGTGCCAGTGTTGTTTACCGAAATGGTGTCTGAATACTATAAAGGAGCGGAGGGTAAAAAGGAAATAGTGAAAGGCAGCAAGGTGTCGGGACTCGAAATAGAGTCTTTAGCGCAATTTACTGGGAACATGTATTTAGGGTACAATGTGTATGACAACTACCTTAATTTATTTCAAAAGAGTTTTGTTTCTCCATTAGCAAAGAATTCATGGTTGACCTATAATTTTTACTTCACGGATAGTGTCAAAAATGGTGATACCACGTTGTACAAATTGGACTTTATTCCGAGAAGAAAAAACGAATTAGCGTTCAAGGGATCACTTTGGACCGACAACAAAACTTTTGCTATTCATGAAATTCATTTACAATTATTAAAGACAGCCAATGTAAACTACATTAATCAGTTCGAGATTGATTTGTATTATTCTTATCGAGACTCTGCTTGGGTCATTGATTCAGAGAATATATTGATGGATGTGCACTTGACAGATGGTACTTATGGTTTTTACATCAAAAAGTATTCGAGTTTTTTAAACTACAAGTATCCCGTGGTGTACCCCCAAGGGCATTTTAAGTTGTCGGACAAGGTAAGTACGTGGGATTCCATCGCGGAGTATGGAGACCGAGCTATTGCTAAGCTAAGGGTGCTTTCAAATGACAGCACTGGTAACAGTATCTACACCAAGATGGACAGTGTAATGAACACAGGATATATTAAACGAGTGAAGAGTTTAGCCAAAATGTATTATACTGGTTATTTTCCTTTTAAGTATGCGGAATTTGGGCCATATTATTCGCTGTATTCGTTCAATCAAATTGAAGGTAAAAGGTATCGGTTAGGGGCAGCTACAATGACTGACTTGCTACCGAAAACTCAGATTTTTGGTCACCTTGCTTATGGAACTGGTGATAAAAAGTACAAAGGGAGGTTGCGCTTAACACATTTTTTTAATTTGAAAAATTGGCGATACTTGCGTGTTGGATATTTTAATGATTATTCTATTTTAAGTCAAAGTTCCAATTCTTTTGCAAGTGACAATTTTATGGCGTCCCTTGCCAGAAGGGTAAGTTCAATATCTACTTTTACACACCTTAAAAGGTATTCTGTGGAATGGTTTCACTCTTGGTTCCGAGGTTTGGAAAACTATGTAAAAGCAAATTGGAATGAATATCGGCCTGTTGGGTCATTGGTTTATGAACAACCTGGCATGACCGAATTGAGTTTAATTAGAATGAACACTGTGAAGCTTGGAGGTAGAATTGCTTTGGGTGAAAAATTTGGACACAGTGGTTTTCGTCGTTTTAGTTTTGGTGCTAGAAAACCCATCATTAATTATGGATTTACTCAAGGAATTGTAATTAATGGCAGTGGATATGAGTTCAGTAAGTTGGAAGTAGAGTTCATTGATAAGTTTTATTTGGGCTTCATGGGTTATTTGAAAATAATTGCTTCGGCTGGGAAAGTATGGGGAAGTCTACCGTACCCCTTGTTGTTAAATCATGCAGGGAATGACTCCTATTATTACAATAAGAATGCTTTAAACTTGCTGAACCCTTTTGAATTTGTAAGTGATGAGCAGGTTACGTTAATGTTGTCTCACCACTTTAATGGCTTAATCATGAATCAAGTTCCATTGTTTAAGAAATTACACTGGAGGTCTTTTGTTTTTGGCAGGGCAGCTGTTGGCAGGTTAAGCCCCAGGCATGAGGAAATCGTCCTTCTTCCTGAAGGGCTTACTGAACTCACTAAGCCATATGTTGAGGTGGGCGCAGGAATGGAGAATGTATTCAGGGTTATTCGTGTAGATTTTTTATGGAGACTCACCAA
>JBLIAZ010000153.1:0-6426 GCA_047631875.1 Saprospiraceae bacterium | reverse complement strand
AGCTTGAAACAACCTTTCATGACCAATAAACCCATTAAGACTTTCATTTTCTTTAGTCCCTTTAAGGCTAAAACTACCTCCAATGTTATCTGATTTAGCGTTGATTGTAATCTGGTCACCTTTGTTTACTATAAAAATTATTTCACTTTGTTTATTCAAGTTTCTAATGGAATAAATTTCTATTTTTTCCACATCAAGTCCAAACTTCAATTCTCCTGACTCATCTAAACTTAAAGTGTCAATCGCCTGTCGATCTCTTGTCAAACGTTTTTCCACCACATATTGCCCTTCGTTCTTTCCTTCAATTTTTAAAACAACTTGTGTTTCACATTCTATTTTTGATTCACAGTGACTACTACTGCATGAAAACACACTTATCAAAATTGTTGCGAAAAACAATGACTTTATCATCCTACTTTATTTGTTATTAATTTTTATCAATTCCCTGAACAATAAACTTAATGACGGTTCTGCAGCCATTGCTGTTTTAATGATGTCTTGAATGTCAACTTTTTTAATCTCTCCATAGCAAACATCGGTTACAATAGAACATGCAAAAGTCCTCAACCCCATGTGTCTAGCAGCAATCACCTCAGGAACTGTAGACATCCCAACTACATCAGCTCCTATTATTCCCAAATATTTGTATTCAGCTGGGGTTTCTAACATCGGACCTGGCAACCCAACATACACTCCTTTCTTTGCCTGAATACCATTTTTTGTTGTAATATTCATTGCTTGTTCCACAAATTCTTTATCAAAAGGTGCACTCATGTCTGGAAAACGAAACCCCAATTCATCAATGTTTTTCCCAACCAATGGGTTACCCGGGAAATGATTAATTTGATCTTCGATGATTACCAAATCACCCCGGAGCAAACCTGGATTAATTCCACCCGCAGCATTAGAAATAAATAAATTATTGATTCCCAATAACTTCATCACCCTTATAGGAAATACAATCTGCTGTAAAGAATATCCCTCGTAATAATGAAAACGACCTTGCATTACCACAACTTTAACCCCTTCTAAACTTCCTAATATTAATTTCCCTGTGTGACTTTCAACAGTACTTAACGGAAAGTGAGGTATGTCTTCATACGATATTTCGTGCTCAACCACAATTTCTTTAACTAATCCTCCAAGTCCTGTACCAAGTACAATTCCTGTCTCAGCTTTGAAACCTGTTAAGTTAAATATATAATCAGCTGATTCTTTTATCTCTGCGAACATAATCTTTTACAAGGGTGTCAAAACCATTTTCTTGATGGTGAATTAAAATCTCAATTGGAACGTAAAAAACAGGATAATTTTGGATAATTGGAAAAAGCCGTTCATCCAACAACCTCATGCTGTCTTTTTCGGTGGTAATGATAATCTTTTTAGTGCCAACAATTTCGTCGTACTCGTTAATTATTCTTAAGAGGTCAGCAATTGAATAATCATGGTGGTCATCAAAATCACTCACCTTAACTTCTTTCGTTTTGTGTTCCAAATAAGTTCTTAAACTTGAAGAGTTTTGAATTCCAGAAACGAGCAATACTTTAAAGTCGGCAATAGCAAAAGCCCCCTCTCTTTGCTCCAATAATTCAGCTACAGGAGTAAAGGGCTTGGCTTTCAGGTATTTAACGTAAGAGAAAAATACTTTTTGATACGGTTTTGGCTCAAGCGCACTAGTAATTCTTCTTGCTTCAATTGGGGAAAATACCTCCGGAGATTTAGTGACTATAATAACGTCCGCCCTGTTCCTGCCCCGTCTCCATTCTCTCAAATAACCGGACGGCATCATGAACTGCTTGTCACCGATATCGGAATACCTGATTAATAATATGTTTAACCCAGGAACAATCCAACGATGTTGAAAAGCGTCATCCAACAATACCACTTCCAGCTTTGGAAAATCATTCATCAAAGTAGTAACGCCATGAACTCGCTTTTCATCAACACTTACTTTAACTTCTGGAAATTTTTTATAAAACTGCAGAGGCTCATCACCTATGTCATGATGACCATGAGCATCTGTTGCCAGTAAAAAGCCTTTAGTGGATCTCTTGTAGCCACGACTTAGTGTAGCCAAGTTTTTGTTTTGCTTTAATAAACGGATCAAATACTCCACATGAGGTGACTTACCTGTCCCTCCCACTGTAATGTTTCCAACAGAAATCACAGGAATATCAAAAGATTTAGAAGATAATATACCCATGTCAAAAAGCCTATTTCTTACAAATACGATCACACCGTATAAGAATGAAACAGGAAGTAATGCTACTTTAATTAAAAACATAGAGTCAAAAGTAAGGTTTTTGTAGCATTATCATCAAATGAAGTAAGGTCTATGGTTTTCATCTTGACGAGTTTCACCTCAAACGAACATCTCAGCATTATTTGATTCCGAAAAATTTATCGTGAAAATTTAACAAATAAAGGTTTTCTTGCGCTCGAGTAATCGCTGTGTATAGCCACCGGAGGTATTCTTTATTTACCATTTCATCTGTAAGATAGCCTTGATCGATAAATGCATTTTTCCACTGTCCCCCTTGTGATTTATGGCAAGTAATGGCGTAAGAAAATTTGATTTGGACGGCATTAAAGTATTCATCCTTCTTGACTGCTTGAAGTCGCTTCCTTCTGTCTTTAATTTCAGCGTACGATTCACTGACCTCTTGGTATAACTTATTGTTTTGCTCCTTATTTAAAGCAGGTGTTTCTGTGTACAAGGTGTCCAACAATAATTTCACTTCCAACTCTTGCGCTTGTTTTTGAGCAACTCCAGAAAACTTAATGGCCACATTTGCAAACCGAAACCCAAACTTGTCCTCGTAGTTTTTTATCCTCAGTACTTCAACCACATCCCCATTGGCAATAAATCCTGTATCAACTGACTGATCAAGCCAATAATAATTATTTTTTACCACCATGAGCAAATCTGCAGCGGACAGTTCATCCTCTAAGTAAAGTACGTTAAAACGAATGTATTTATTAAACCCATTAGCCTGTTTGTTAGAGCGACAAATAACAATTGTAGACTCCACTCCATCCTCACTGTAATGGGATGATAACTTGTCCTCAATGTCTTCACCAATCAACTTTCTAATGTCAGGGAATGCTTGTAAATCGAAAAAAGGGTAAACTACTGAGTTATCACTTATTTTTTTTCGTAAACCTGTAGCGTTGTACAAAATTCCAGAATCTAGAGATTGCCTAGTAACCTCTTGCAACTCATCTACCTCGACATTCAAGGAATACCTCGATTTTAAATAATCCTTGTTTAAGGCAGGACTATCATCTGTTCCCACAGGTGGTAATTGAGCTACATCACCTATTAATATCAATTTACAATTTTTTCCAGTGTAAACGAAATCAATGATGTCGTCTAACAATGTTTTTTGCTGACTATTGAAAGACCCTCCAATGCTTCCCGAATTTCCAATCATCGAGGCTTCATCCACAATAAAAATACAATTCGTCAACTTGTTTTTTTGCAAACTAAAAACCACATTTCCATCCACATTTTGCTGATAGTAAATACTCTTATGAATGGTTAAAGCAATTTCTCCTGAATAATTTGACAGTACTTTTGCAGCCCTACCTGTGGGGGCCATTAAAATAAAATTAGTCTCCCGGTTTTGCAAAAACTGAATATACGACGAAATTAATGTAGTTTTTCCAGTTCCTGCATACCCTTTCAACATGTACAACTCTTTTGAAAAAGTTGATTCCGTAAACTCGAGTAAGGAAGCAATTGCTTTCTTTTGATCGGAGGTGGGTACAAATGGAAAAAAATCTTGCAGCGGATTGTTCAAAACAGTAAGGAATGTGTTCAATTAAAATTAGGAAATAAAACTACTTAAATAAAATAGCCTCCTGAATTTTAATTGTATTTTTGCTAGTATAATTTTGTTGAAATTTTGTGATGATTCAAAAAATTCTCCCTTACCTGCTTATCATAATTATTACTAGCATTGGTTTGCGTGTGATAATCTTCCCTTTTACCTCAGGAGAAAACGCATATTACGTAAACGGAGAAGTTTACATCAACATAAAAGATTCTGTAGATAAAAAGTATGAACCTCATTTAAGTTCCGTACTTCAACAAAAACAATCTGAAATTGCATTTGAAGAAAAAAAAGTACTCAGAGCACAATACAAAGGTTTAGGAGATTCGTTGACAAGTGCACGAATGGATGCGCAGTTGAAAAAAGATTTCGTTGCTTTGAAAAAAATCACACTTCAAGAAAACGAAATAAATTCGACAATCAGTGACCTAGAGTTTGAAATTGATGATAAACACAACTTAAACCACTTAAGTAAGGACGAATATCTCACTTTGTACAACGAGACTAAACAAAACCTTACACTGGAAAATTATGTGATAGTCGTTGCAAATCAGACCATACAACCAGTGGAAGGTAATGAGATAACGTGGAAGCAAATCAGCACAAAAAAAGTAAACCAACAACGTTATGGTCCATTTTTGCTCAGTGGTTTTTTCATATTACTTTGTAGTGCTTTTATTTTTTTGAATGTATCCGGGGAAATGACACTCGAAAACAAAAAAACAAGGTACATTGCTGGCACTGCTTTGATATTTTGTAGTTTAATCATGGTGAGTAAAATATACTATACTTTTTCCGACAGAATCCTGTTTGACAAAACTCTAAGTAGTAGAGAAAACATAGTAAAAGCCAAACTATTGAATATCAGGACTGCGGAACTCAACTATTACGAAGCAAAAAATAGATACTGCAACGATTGGGAGGAATTGATTCGTTTTTACAAAAGCGACTCGATAAAAATAATCAAATACCTGGTGAACAAAAACGACACCGCAGCAGTTAATCTTGCTAAAAAGAATGGTCAAGCACTGGAGAAAATCGAAATGATTCCTGCTTTAACAAAAGCCTTCCCAAACCAAAAAATTAACTTAGACAACTTGCCCTACGTGCCATTCTCGGAGAACCCATTTGAATTGAACGCTGGAATTGTGGACAAAAACGGTAGAAACATCCATGTATTTGAGGTAAAAACAAGCAAGTATGAATTTGTAAAGGAGTTAGCCACTCTCCCAGAAAATTTTGACAAAGACAAATCCTTAATAGTTGGTAGCATGAATGAACCAACAACTGAAGCAAACTGGTAAAATGGAAGCTTCAATCAAATTAATTGATGCCTCTTTCGACAAGAACAACCTCGCTAATTACCACCTTAGCATACAACTTCATGAGTTTTCAATCACAGTTTGCGTGACGGATTTGAAACTGAATACAGCGGTTGCAGTATGGAACATTAATTCAAAATACCGAATCTTCAACGAGAACGATACGGACGAATTACTAAATAATTTATTAAAAAAATGTACGCTGCCCTTAAAAGGAGATTACAAAAAAACGTCTGTGGCGATTGCAAACAATCAGTACTCGTTTATTCCGAATCCACTTTTTGATTCATCTCTCTTAGCACATTATGTAGAACTAAATTGTGGACCTACTGCAAACAGCGAATTTAAACAAGATGAAGTTGATCATGAAAATTTAAAAATTGTTTACGCTATCCCTACTTCTGTTATCAAATTACTTGAAAAGACATTAGAGTCATTCGAACTTACACATCATCAAAAAGTTTTTTTGAACGCAGTGAACAGCGACTTCAAGGCCAACGATTCTGAACTGTATGTCAATTACCAACATAAACAACTAACACTACTGTATTTTAATGACGGAAAATTTCACCATGGAAGTACTCATGAAATAGGTACCCCTGAAGACTTTTTGTTTTTCGTATTGAACACTTGCGAACAATTAGGGTTAAACCCTCAAAAAATAAAACTTGTTTTACTAGGCGAAATTAAAACCGGAGATGAAATTCATCACTTGGCTTTTTCTTATTTTGAAAAAATTCAATTTGGCGCCGTACAAAAAAAGCTAAACACCGCTCCCGCCTTAAACGACGTACCAAAACATTATTTTTACACCGCTTACAAACAATATTTATGCGAATAGTTGCAGGCAAATTTCGTGGAAAAAGAATCACGGCACCTAATGGTTTACCCGTGAGACCGACCACTGACCAAGCAAAAGAAAGCTTATTCAATGTTTTAAACAACCAATACAACTTAGACGAAATCACTGTGCTTGACTTGTTCTCAGGAACAGGCAACATTTCGTACGAATTCATTTCCAGAGGCGCTGTGAAAGTCATTTCCGTTGATGCTAATTTTAAGTGTTTTCAATTTCATAAAAAAATGAAACAAGAACTGGGAATGGACAATTACTTTCCTTTTAAAGGAGACGTTTTCAGGGCCTTGAAAAGCATCAACGAAAAATTTGACATTGTGTTTGCTGACCCACCATATCAATTAACAGGCATAGAAAATTTAGCTGACACTTTGCTCGCCCTTGACATCTACAAAAAAGACGCTAAACTGAT
>JBLIAZ010000152.1:0-6430 GCA_047631875.1 Saprospiraceae bacterium | reverse complement strand
TAGGAGACCAATACCAATACGCTTTTACTGGGATTTCCATTGATGTATATTCAGACGACGACGAAGTTGAAACAAAAGAAAACATTGTACTTGATTTGTCGGATTTCGAATCCATGGAATTCCAAATGAAAATTACTTCTGGAAAAAAAATACCTGTGCAGTTACTTGCCTTTTTAGATGGGTATTCAGTCCAAGGTGACAATAATTCCTTGATTTTTTATGAACAGTTTTTGGACTATGACCACAGTAAAAGAACTCAAATAATACCATTGGAAAGATTCGCTATTCCAAATTGGTGGAGGAAAAGTCACCCAAACGTAAAAACCGACGAATTTAAAATTGCATTAAAACAAATAAAAGCTATCAATGTCCAAAGTTGCATCATCATTAAAAAAAATGTATTGGATAATTATTTAATTTCAAACATTCGTTTCACAAGTACAAACCTGCACTATCTGATTATTTTGATTGTGGGAGCAACGGGAAGTCTCTTTTTGTTCATGTATACTTACTTTAAACAAAAGAAAATGTTGGTAGTTAGTTACAGTCAAATAGAATCTCAAAAAACTTCTCCTTCACAGTTTCAAGGAAATGACATTCTGTCCTACATCAACAAACATTACGCTAATCCTGAATTATCAGTCCTTACACTTGAAAAACAATTAAACGTTTCAAAAAATAAATTAAGTGAAATCCTTAAAGGCGAAGCAAACCTCAGCTTTAAGCAGTACTTGAATGCAATTCGTGTCCTTGAGGCAAAAAGACTACTATCCGAAACTGATTTAAGTATTTCAGAAATTGCTTACCAAGTTGGTTATAGTAATGTCAGTCACTTTAACCGTGTGTTTAAAAGTTTAGAGAACTGTTCTCCTTCTTTTTTCAAAGAGGAAAAGTCTTAACAATAACACGACAACAGCTTCTTTTTTTAAGGATTTCATTAAAATGTAAAGCCTTTCAAAAAAAATGTAAAGCCTTTAGTTGACTTTTAATTTACATTAGAACAAGCTTAAACTTATTCAAACATTTAACAACATGAAAAAAATCACTTTATTACTAGCCCTAAGTTTTGCCATGAGCGGATTTAGTCAAACACATGATTACGCTCTTGCGCAACATTTAAGCACCTACTTTTTAGGAGCTCAGCGATGTGGAGACACTAAATCTTGGATTCAACCAGAAGGGGGTGGCGGATGTCACACTACTGATGGACAATCAGTGGGGAAAGATTTATCAGGTGGATGGCATGATTGCGGTGATTACATCAAGTTTCATGTGTCTGGTCCATACACCGCATTCATGAATTTATACGGTTATGATAAATTTCCTGCAGCTTATGCTGACAATTATTCTCCCGATTATTCGAAAGGACCAAGCAATGGAATACCTGACGTATTGGATGAAGTAAAAATTGAAACCGATTACTTAATAAAGTGCATTGGAACAGGAAATACCATTTACTGGCAAATCGGTGATGGAAACGACCACAACAGCTTCAACGAACCAATTTCCAACTCTGAAGAAACGCTGTACAACGGATCAAAAATAAGGACTGTGTATTCAGCAACGGAAGGACATTCAAACGCATTTGGAAGCTCAGCTGCTGCACTTGCGCTGATGTCAATCGTTTATAAACCTTACGATGCGACTTACGCTCAATCTTGTTTGACTGCGGCAATTAAATACTATGAAGTGGCAAAAATCAACATGGCGGTAACTGCCGATGCTGTTGCAGGAGATAAATTTTACGAATGGCTTGGTCAGCAGTATTCAAAATACAATGATGAAATGGGAATGGGAGCAGCAATGTTGTACCGCGCCACTACTACTTCAAATTATTTAACTGAGGCTCAAAGTTTTTCCTCTGCTGCTGAATTGTGGGGAACATTCAACTATGGGTCAATTGACCACATGTTGTTTTTTGAAATGTATAAAATTACTGGAACATCTTCTTACTTAGATAAAGTGAAATGGCGAGTAGACAACAACACTTTAGCTTCTTGCGGGTACTTTCATAACACGGATTGGGGCTCTTTAAGAGATGCAGGAAATGCGGCATTCTTAGCAGCTTTATACCATAGCGAATCTTCTGATGCAACAGCATATAGCTTTGCAAAAAGTAACATTGATTTTATATTAGGAACTCACGGTTACATTAGCGCAGATGCTCCAGCTAATTTTTCCTTTTTAATTGGTTACAATGAATTAGGAGGAAGCTACCCTCAACACCCACATCATGGAGCTGCTTTTGGAAAATCATCTAATGCATGGACGCTGTATAACAACGAAGACAACAATCCTGGTTCTGTTTCTTTCGAGTATGAACTTAAAGGAGGACTTGCTGGCGGACCAAAAACGTCGTGCGGTACTTTTGTCGACAAAATTGGAGATTATGTAGCCAGCGAATACTGCTCATATTATAATGCTGCATTCACTGGAGCAGTGGCATACATCAACAAGGTAGAAAACAACTTGATCACCTCCACTACTGCAAAACCAACTGACGATGATTTTTACGTATTCCCTAATCCTGCTGCTGGAAATTTAACAATTAACAACAATGGTGAGTCTGATACTTTTGAAATATATGACAGCATGGGGAAATTAGTATTAACAAGCTTGGTCAATGGTTCAATCCAACTTGACATCAGTAATTTAACTGTTGGTTTATATTCTGTAAAAAACCAATCGGGTCAAAAAATCACACGGTTTGTAAAAAATTAAGAATTAACATAAAAAGGCACACAGACATTAACTGTGTGCCTTTTTGTCAACCACTGACTATTTACGCACTTGCTTCTTGACCTCAAGACCTCCTTTCAAACTCAACCCCACACAGTTACGGTTCTATCTAGGAATGAGAAGCTCTATTTAAGAAATGTAAAGTGCTTGCCATCGTCATAATTTAGTATTGTAGTTCACCTACTAAAACTAACAACGATGAAAAAAAATATTTTGCTTTTATTCTTAGCTATCGGAAACGTAGCGATTAGTCAAATACACGATTACGGATTAGCCCAAAAATTATCAACTCGATTTTATGGAGCTCAAAGGTGTGGTGATACAAAATCACATTTACATGGAGCTTGTCATACTACTGACGGGAAAGATGCTGGGGTTGAGCTAACAGGCGGATGGCACGATTGCGGAGATTATTTAAAATTTAATCACACAGGAGCATATGCTGCTGTCGCCTTACTTCAAGCTTATACATGGTTTCCTGAGTCGTACCCAGATGAATACGCACAAGATTATTCTTCCGGTTTACCTAATGGGGTTCCTGATATATTAGATGAGGTAAAAATATACACTGATTATTTGCTAAAGTGTTTACACGGAGGTAAAGTTTATTGATTCCCCGCTTTTTTACCTAAAAAGTAAATCCGTTTCTAAAATTATAAACCCAAAGCTTGGTAAATCTACGTTGTAGGGGCTATGGCTTGTCCTAGTCCGACACAGTCATGTCAAGTTCAATTTGTTATTTTGCGCGTTACGATTTCGGGTTGGACTAGGACAACCCAGAGCCCCTACGAAGTAGATAATCAGGAGATCGTTGATTAACAAGAGTACTTTAGGTAGAACAGCGGGGAATCAATTAAAGCTTACTACCAAGTAGCCCATACCTTACAAGATCATAATTATTTTGTTGAACCTGTTTCACATTCGGAACTGCCAATTTATTAGGGCTCTAAAGTAAGGCCTGTCTATTCTGTTAACGAAGGTGGTGGTCAATCTAATTTTTTCGGAAATGCTGCTTCTGCTTTAGTGTTAATGTACCAAGCTTATAAAACTATTGACGCTGGTTATGCAAACACTTGTTTACAAGTAGCTAAAAAACATTATACAGCTGGCTCTACTAATCCATCCACTGGACAACACGTCACCTATTACACTCATTTTACCAATTACGAAGATGAACTAGGTTTGGCATCAGCTTTACTTTATAAATCAACCAATGTGGCAAGTTATTTAACAGAATCAAAAACATTTGCCACAAAATTTCAGTGGTGGCATCCATACGCAGGTGATTACACCAATGTTTCTCAAATACTATACTTAGAATTATATGACATCACTGGCCAAAACAGTTACAAAACTGCTATTTCCGATCAAATAACAGCATGGTATAATTCAATAAATTCAAGTTCCTGTGGCAGACTCTTCCATAGTGATTGGAAATGGGGGAGTTTACAATACGGGACAGGAAGTGACTTATTAGTCAGCCCTATACAATGTAATTACAAATGCAGGATCCACTCACAATTCTTATTTAGTTGCAAAGAAAATGGTAGATTTTGTACTGGGAACTCACCCGAGTTTAGGAACAGATGCTCCGCAAAATTTTTCTTTTTTAGTGGGTTATGATAAACTAAGTCCTGGTTCATTTGCAAAAAGAGTACATCATGCTGCAGCTTTTGGAGTTACAGCTTCGTCAACTGGAGAAGCTAGTGCTGTTTGGTCAAATCAATGGGCACAAGAAACTTCAAATCCAGGGTCATATAATTATGCTCACCAACTTGACGGAGCATTAGTTGGCGGTCCACATTCTGATTGTTCAGGTTATATTGACAAAATTGATAACGACACGACGAGTGAAGTTTGTACTTACTACAATGCCGGATTTACCGGAGCTGTTGCTTACGTGAATAAACTTGAAAACGCTTTAGTTACGTCATCTCAAAAAGTTAGTAACGAAAACTTTTATATGTTTCCTAACCCAGCAAACAATACGCTGACCATAAACTTAAACGGAGGTAGCGACCTCATTAAAGTGTATAATAGTATTGGTCAATTAGTAATTACAAGAAAAATCAACGGGTCTGTCCAGCTAGACATTAGTAACTTAAATCCTGGGGTTTACACGGTAAAAAGCAATCATAATCGGATCATTAAACGGTTTGTAAAAAACTAAGTATATAGCAGTTATATTGTGGTATAAAACTTGAATGAGTTAATTGAAATCGGCTTCAAAAGTTGATGACAGTTAACTCATTCATTTTTTATACATTTGTTAGGTCTCAAAAACAACAGAACATGGCATTCAAACAATTCAAAACATTAGTTCTTTCCTTTTTAATTTTGTCAACTGTAGCCGTTGCGCAAAACAATACGGGAACAGCTGACAAAATAAAAACGAAAATTAACATTCAAGAAGCTAATAATGCATTCTTGAACTTGGCATACGAAGAGGCCATCATGTTGTATCGTAAAGCATTGGAAAACGACAAAAACAATTCTTTTTTATTATATAGAATTGGATTTTCTCACATGGAATTAAACGAATTAACTGAAGCCGTGGAATCCTTTGAATTGGTTAAAGCAAGCCAATTAAAAAAGAAGTATTTTGATTTTCATTACGCTTATGGTCTAACATTGCACAAACAAGGGAGGTACAATTCAGCCCTTACTCAATATCAATTGTTTGTGAAAAGTGCCAGGGCTAAAGACTTAAAATATTATGAAGTAGACAGGTTCATCAAGCAATGTAACTTTGCTTTGAAAGCCATCGAAAATCCTGTATCTGTTCAAATTACTAATGTGGGTGATTACATCAATTCACCTTACAGTGAATACCACCCTATTGTAACTTTGGACGGTCAAAGCATGTACTTTACATCCAGAAGAGGAAATGAAAAAAACACGGAATTACTTCCAGACAACCAATATTATGAAAATGTTTATGTTTCTCACTGGAACAACGAGGAAGATGCTTGGAATGAGGCTACTGTTGTGGAAGGAAAAATGAACTCGGAAACAGATTACAGTGCTAATACAGGTGTCGCACCTGATGGCAAAAGTATTTTGGTGTACAAAAACGTCGACGAAAACAATAAAAAGTTTTGGAAAGGAGTCGGTTCAGGAGACATCATGTTATCGAAACTTGGAAAAAATGGATTATGGGGAAGGCCGAAGTTGATTGAAGGATTAAATTCTGAATACTACGATGGTGGTGCGTGCTTTTCACCTGATGGAAATAGAATTTATTTCATCAGTGACAGACGAGGAATGATGCATGGAAAAAATGTGGGAGCTAAAGACATTTGGTACAGTGACATTCAAGAAGACGGCACTTGGGGTAAGGCTGTAAATTTAGGTCCTGTCGTTAACACGGCCTACAATGAAATAAGCGTTTTTATGCATCCTGACGGAAAAACTTTATTCTTTTCATCCGAAGGTCATTATGACAATAGTTTAGGTGGTTACGATGTCTTCAAAACAGAATTAAAAGACGGGGTATGGAGTACTCCTGTAAATTTAGGATTTCCTATCAACACTTCGTTAGATGAAAAAGAATTCATCTTATCCGCTGATGGGAAAACTGGTTGGATTTCAGCTTTAAAAAGAGTTGAGAATAAAGGTGATATTTTTCAAATTGATTTATCATTTTACGATGTGATTACTGGACAAAATGATCCATTAACAATTGTTAAAG
>JBLIAZ010000151.1:0-6453 GCA_047631875.1 Saprospiraceae bacterium | reverse complement strand
GGAACAACAGTGCTACAACACAAACACTTGCTGTTTCGGCAGGAACTCACGACGTAATAGTTACTGACCTAAACGGTTGTATTGGGAAAGATACTGTGGTGATTTCTATAGGAACTGCTCCTACGGTGAGCTTAGGTCCTGATGTAGTATTTTGTGATGGAAACAGCACTAATTTAAACGCTAATAATGCTGGATCAACTTACTTATGGAGTACTGGTGCCACTACTCAATCTATAAATGTTTCCTCTGCTGGATCGTATCATGTGACTGTGACTAATACAGGTTGTATTGAGAAGGACACAATAACAATAACTGTAAATGCCTTGCCAATTGTAAATTTAGGGACTGAAAAAACGATTTGCGCTGGTGATTCCGTTACATTAGATGCGGGAAACCCTGGAGCTACATACCAATGGATGGTTGGGTCAAGTGAAACAACGCAAACAATTAAAGCAAAAAACACTGACTCATATCACGTATTAGTTACTGATATTAATGGGTGTACAAAATGGGACACTGTGAATGTAATAGTTAATGCACTGCCTGCTGTAAGTGTCGCTAACACATCCATTTGCACCGGTGGTGGAGCAACAATGGTCGCTACTTCGGCCACTGCCATCAGTTACCTATGGAGCGGAGGTGGATCTGGAACCAACGCGAACATTGCCGCTTTTACTGCTGGAAATTATACTGTGCAAGTAACGGACGTCAACGGATGTCAAGCAAATGCAACAGGAGTATTAACCGTCAATACAAGTCCAACAGTGACTGTTGACCCTGACTTTCCAGTAAACTATGACATCACCCAAGGAAATGTATCTCTTACGTTTGGTCTTCCTACTGGTGGTAGTTACAGTGGCACTGGTATGTTTTTAGGTGTGTTCAACACAGCTACCGCAGGAAATGGTTCCCACGTGATTACTTACAATTATACAGATCCAGCTACTGGATGTTCGGGAACTACCACAAATACGCTTATGGTAAGTACCGCAACAGCAGTGGGTAGAGTTCATGCTGCCAGTAATATATCTGTGTCACCAAACCCTTTCAACAACCAATTGAGGGTTTCATTTTTAACTGGTTCGACAAGCAGTACATACAGCGTACTAGATGCCAGTGGTAAATTAACTTTATCAGGAACAATCGAGATCACTGATGGAAAAGCTACCACAGTAATTAATACAGCAGTTTTAACCCCTGGAGTTTATTACCTAGTAGTTAAACACAATGAAGCTGTTTCTACAGTAAAAGTCGTGAAATCAAAATAATTATAATACTTGAAAAAATACCTGTTCTTAATCACAGCGAACCTTACCGGGTTCGCTGTTTTTTCGCAATCAAATCAAAAATAATTTGCTGTAGGTATTCCTAACTTTAATCCAGCATTATATTAACTATAAAAGAGGCGAGGTCCTATTGGGATTCATGCGTCTCTAATTTTAATACTTGTTAAAAAACAGCTTTATCAAGAAAACTAATGACTAATCTCATCAGTTTTCTTTGTTGTTAAATATCAAACATTAAACTAAAATCGGTACTTTCGTAGAACAATTCTAAATAAGGCCTTTTTTACATGACTCCTACAAAAGAAGATGTTCTAAAAGCACTGTCATCAGTGCAAGAACCAGATTTAAAAAAAGACATTGTAAGTTTGAATTTAGTGGGTGATGTAATCATTCAAAATGACGCCATTGCTTTTACAGTTCAAGTGCACAATCCTGCTTTGCATAACAGAAAAAAAATGGAAGAGGCTTGCGAGTTTGCTATTCATCGAAAAATATCAAAAGACTATAGGGTCAAGGTGGAAGTAATTCCATTACCACAAGACAGGCCTGCCGACCAACGAAAAATATTACCAAATGTAAAAAACATCATAGCTGTTTCATCAGGAAAAGGCGGTGTGGGTAAATCAACCATCACCAGTAATTTAGCTGTGGGACTAGCCCAAAAAGGGTACAGCGTTGGATTAGTCGATGCAGACATTTACGGTCCATCCATGCCTTTGATGTTTGATGTAGTGCATGAAAAACCAGAAACCATTGACGTTGACGGAAAAAACTACATGAAACCAATTGAAAGCCACGGTGTAAAATTACTGTCCATTGGCTTTTTTGCAGACATCAACCAAGCGATTGTTTGGAGGGGACCGATGGCATCAAAAGCGTTAAAGCAAATGTTCATTGACACTTATTGGGGGAACTTGGACTATTTGATCATTGACCTCCCTCCTGGGACAGGTGATATTCATTTAAGTTTGGTTCAAACTGTACCAGTAACAGGAGCAGTGGTGGTCACGACACCTCAAGGTATTGCACTTGCAGACGCTAAAAAGGGCGTAGGAATGTTCAAGCTAGAAAACATCAACGTACCTGTATTGGGTATTGTGGAGAACATGGCATGGTTTACCCCTGCAGAACTTCCAGAAAGCAAATATCATATTTTTGGAAAAGAAGGAGGAGTTCATTTGGCCGAGCAACTAAACACGGAATTACTTGGTCAAATTCCTTTAGTACAAAGCATATGTGAATCAGGGGAAGCAGGACGTCCAGCAATATTACAAGAAACCACTCCTCAAGCCATTGCATTAAAAGAGATGGTAGACAAAGTTGAAAAAGCAATTAATGTGAGAAACGCAACCAAAACACCCACTAAAGTGGTAAAAATGGTGCAATAATTTACAGCATGGATAAGCAAGAAATTTTAAAAAGAGTTGAAACGTCCTTGAACAATATCAGACCATTTTTACAAAAAGATGGAGGAGATGTAGAGGTAATTGATATTACCAGTGATGGGGAACTTCAGTTAAAATTTTTAGGGAGTTGCAGTACTTGCTCAATGAGTAACATGACTTTCAAGAATGGGATCGAAGAGAACATCAAGCATGATGTTTCTGAAGTTAAAAAAGTGGAAGTTATTAATTTGACACAAGAATTGGTTTAAAAGCAATGTTAAAGCCGAAAAAAGTTAAATAACAACATAAAATTATTTGCTTCAAAATTTGTAATTTTGTGGCGAAAACAAAAAAAAATGGCAACAGATTTAGAAATAAAAAAAGACGTAACCATACTGTTTGCCGGAGATTCTGGTGATGGTATGCAGTTGACTGGTGGTCAATTTACAGATACCGCAGCTTTTTTAGGGAATGACATCAGTACTTTTCCAGATTTCCCAGCAGAAATTAGAGCTCCGCAAGGAACCGTTGCAGGTGTATCTGGGTTTCAATTGCATTTTGGATCTGTCGGATTGTACACTCCTGGAGATTATTGTGATGTACTCGTTGTTATGAATTCTGCTGCGCTTAAAGCTCACTTGCACAACTTGAAAAAGGGAGGAGTAATTATCGCCAACAAATCTGGTTTTGATAAAAAGAATTTACGTTTAGCTAAGTTTGCCGACGATGCTAATCCATTGGAAGACGGATCACTTGACGGTTATAAAGTACACGAAGTTGATGTAACAAAAATCACTAGAGAAACTTTAACCAACACTGGATTAGGAAGTAAAGTTATCGATCGTTCAAAAAATATGTTCGTCCTAGGGTTTCTTTACTGGATGTACAACAGAAAATTAGATAAAACCATTGAATTCCTTAATAACAAGTTCAAAGGAAAACCAGACATCATTGATGCTAACATCGCTGTATTAAAGGCTGGTTACAACTATGGCGATACTGCTGAAACTTTCACTACAAGGTATGAAGTAAAAGCGGCTGACATCGCTCCTGGAACTTACAGAAACATCATTGGTAATGAAGCTACAGCAATTGGATTAATCGCTGCAGCAAAAAAAAGCGGATTGGATTTGTTTTACGGCACCTACCCTATCACCCCAGCTTCAGACATATTACACACCTTATCTAAGCACAAAAATTTTAACGTTAAAACATATCAAGCAGAGGATGAAATAGCAGCAGTTTGTGCAGCTATTGGAGCATCTTTTGCTGGAGGACTAGGTATAACTGCTTCTTCAGGTCCTGGGATAGCTTTAAAGGGAGAGGCCATGGGATTGGGTGTTATCTTTGAACTTCCACTTGTGGTAATTAATGTTCAAAGAGGAGGACCTAGTACTGGACTTCCAACCAAAACAGAACAGTCTGATTTAATGCAAGCTTTTTACGGACGAAACGGAGAGGCTCCAATGCCTATTGTAGCAGCTAGCTCACCATCTGATTGTTTTTATGCAGCTTTTGAAGCATGTAGAATTGCGCTAGAGCACATGACTCCTGTATTCTTTTTATCCGATGGATACATTGCGAATGGTTCAGAGCCATGGAAGGTCATCAACTCTGACGACTTAAAAGACATTAATGTCAAGTTTGCTGAACCAAGAAAAGAGGAAGACCCCGCATTTCTCCCTTACACAAGAGATGAAAAGCTTGTTCGTCCATGGGCAGTGCCTGGAACTAAAGGTTTGACTCATAGAATTGGTGGGTTAGAAAAGGAACATGAAACGGGTAACGTTTCATACGATCCTGACAACCATGAGTTCATGACTAAAATGAGACAAGCGAAAATTGATAAGATTGCAGATTACATTCCAGAGCAAACTATTGATACTGGTGCGTCTTCAGGAGAGTTATTGATGCTTAGTTGGGGATCAACCTACGGAGCAGTGAAAACGGCAGTAATAAAAGCTGTGAAAGAAGGTAAAAGTGTAAGTCACGTTCATGTAAGACATCTTAATCCTTTGCCTAAAAACCTAGGAGAGATTTTAGGCAACTTCAAAAAAGTTATTGTCCCTGAAATGAACAATGGCCAATTTGTGAAAATCATTAGAAGCGAATTTTTAGTGGACGCTGAAGGGTTTAACAAAATAAAAGGATTGCCTTTTGCAACAGAAGATTTAACTACAAAAATTAACGAAACTTTAAACCAAACAGCTTCGGTTTAAAGATTGACGAGAGAGCAAACAACATATAGTTATGGCACAAGAAGTTCAAAATAAAAAAATGACAGCTAAGGATTACGCAACTGACCAAGACGTTAAATGGTGTCCTGGATGTGGTGATTATTCTATTTTAAAGCAAGTTCAAACTGTGTTTGCAGAATTGGGCATTGAAAGAGATGAAAGTGTTTTTGTTTCCGGAATTGGCTGTTCTTCTCGTTTTCCTTATTATATGAACACATACGGTGTTCACAGTATTCATGGCAGAGCTCCTGCTTTCACAGCAGGAATTAAAGCGATCAATCCAAACTTACATTTGTGGATGATATCTGGTGATGGTGATTCATTGTCTATTGGAGGAAATCATTTTATACACTTGTTACGAAGAAACATCAATGTGAATGTTTTACTTTTTAACAACCAAATTTATGGATTAACAAAAGGACAATATTCTCCCACTTCTGAAAAAGGAAAAGTGACCAAATCTACTCCTTTTGGAAGTGTTGATCATCCTTTTAACCCTGGTGCTTTAGCATTAGGAGCTGATTCAACATTTTTTGCTAGGTCAATCGACAGAGATCCAAAGCACATGAGGGAAGTCTTATTAAGAGCTGAACAACACAAAGGCACATCTCTTGTTGAAATTTACCAAAACTGTAACATTTTTAACGACGGAGCTTTTTTCACATTTTCAGACAAGGCAACAAAATCAGATAATGTTTTGGTTGTGCGTCAAGGCGAGCCCTTGATTTTCGGAAAGGAAAATGAGAAAGGAATTATACTAGATGGTTTCACTCCTAAAGTCGTTAACCTTGCTGATGTAAGTATCGATGACTTATGGATTCACGATGAAACTGATAGAGCAAAAGCAAGTTTATTATCTCGCTTTTTTGATGACAACGCAAACGACGAAAATTCACTTCCAAGACCGTTTGGAATTTTTTACAGCGAAACAAGATCAACTTACGAGGAAGAAATGCTTGCTCAATTAGATAAACACATTGAAAGCAAAGGGGTCGGTAATTTAGATACCTTATTAAAAGGTAACAACACTTGGGTAATTAAGTGATTTCTTTTTTTTAAAAAGCGGCTCTAGCAGCAAATAGATAGTTCCCACACTAGCTCTTTTACGGCCTTTTTTTACCAAAATCGTCTTTGCGAGGAACGAAGCAATATCTCTTTTGTATAAATAAGAGATGTTAAATTATTCTCCAACCTGCCGCCACAAGAGATATTGCTTCGTTCCTCGCAAAGACGATTTTACTATACATTTTAAGTTATTGAACAAAGCGTGCTTAAATTTTCTTAACAATCACTCCCCCAATAGTTGGCTTGATTCACTGACAGATCACATACTGTACCGGAACAAAAAAAGGCGGTCACCTATTAGTGACCGCCTTTTGATTTAATATTTCAGATATTACATTCCGATAACGCTGGTGTTAATCTTATTTCAACGATACTTCAGTTGAGCCAATTTTAGCACCTTCACAGTACAACTCGATCTTGTAATTTCCTGCAGCAAACTCTTCCTTAAAAAGGTTTTTTCCATACATCATTAAATCTCTT
>JBLIAZ010000150.1:0-6518 GCA_047631875.1 Saprospiraceae bacterium | reverse complement strand
GATTAATCGAGCCCCTTTTGATTTGGAAGAATTCAAACAATCTTTAAATATAGACCAAGAAGACGGAGAAAAGGGATATACAACTACAGAGAGAACAGGCATCAGACCAACTTTAGATGTCAATGGTATTTGGGGAGGATACATTGGAGAGGGTGCTAAAACGGTGCTGCCTTCTAAAGCTCATGCAAAAATTTCTATGCGGTTGGTGCCGAATCAATCGTCTGAAAAAATCACAGCGTTATTTACCAATCATTTTAAAAGCATTGCTCCTAAAGGAGTGAAAGTAATAGTAACTCCTCATCATGGAGGTGAGCCAGCATTAACTGACATCAAAAGTGTGGGCTACATGGCTGCGTCGGCTGCTATGGAAAAAACTTTTGGAAAAAAGCCAATCCCTGTAAAGCAAGGTGGGAGTATTCCTATTGTGGCCTTGTTCAAGAAAGAACTGGAGTCCGAGGCTGTACTGATGGGGTTTGGACTGAACAGTGATGCAATCCATTCTCCCAATGAACATTACGGATTATTCAATTTTTATAAGGGTATTGAGACAATTCCATATTTTTTTAAGTTTTTCACTGAAAAAACTTTAGAAAAAACTGAACTTTTTTTAAAATGAGACGTAACATACTTAAATAACATGGTTAAAAGGGAAGTAAAATGGCAGTAAAATCACTAAAAAGAGCACAAGAAAGGATTGAGATTAAAGACCTTAAACTCGATGCTTTATTAGAGGTGACTTTAGCAATTAACAGCAATGTTTCAAAGACGATTCTCTTTAGTATATATGAGAAAGCTTTAAAAGCATTGAATATCGAAAAATTGGTTCTTTTTACTGGTGAAAACGATTGGGGTCTTACCTTGTCTTACGGAATTAAAAAGTCAGAAATTAACCTTGATGTATTCGGAGATTTAATGCCTATTAAATCAATTACGGAAGTGAATCACCTGACCGAAGGTCCATTTTCTCATTTTGATACAGTAATTCCAGTGTTCCATAAAAACAAAGCTCTTGCTTATTTGTTAATAGGAGATATTATAAACGAAGCGCTGAAAATAAGTCCTATCATTAAACACTTTTCTTTTATTCAAACTTTTACAAACATCATCGTGGTAGCTCTCGAGAATAAGTCGTTTGCTCGTGAGGCTTTGAGGCAAGAGGGTATCAGAAAGGAATTGGAGTTAGCTAGTGACATGCAGAATATGTTGCTGCCATCTATAGTGGACACAAACGATGAAATTTCAATTTCGGCATATTATCAAAGTCATCAGGAAGTGGGAGGGGATTATTATGACATCATGTGGTTGGACGAAAGAAGGGTTGCTTTTTGCATTGCGGATGTCTCAGGTAAAGGAATTTCTGCAGCAATATTGATGAGTAATTTTCAGGCAAATGTTCGTGTACTTTCGAAGTATTCGGAAACTTTGGAGGAGTTGGTGATTACTTTAAATCAAAAAGTGGTAGAAAGTGCTAACGGCGAAAAGTTCATCACCATGTTCATTGGATTGTTTGATTTAGACTCAAGAGAATTAAGCTACATTAATTGCGGGCATAATCCACCAGTGTTAAAACAAAAAAAAGAAATTCAATTGTTAAGCGTCGGTTGCCCAGGACTAGGTATGTTAGATGATATAGGAACACCAGTTTTAGGTAAAGTTCAAGTAGAAAAAGGTGCATTATTGAGTTGTTACACAGATGGATTGGTTGAAGTTGAAAACAGCAAAGACGAAGAGTTTGGATCTGACCGAGTAAGTGAAATTATCGATAATTTCAAAGGGACAGATGCTGGAACTTTAAATACGGAACTCATTGTAAGTTTAAATAAATTCAAGAAAAACAAACCCTTCGTTGATGACATTGCCATATTAAGTTGTTATTTTTGGTGACAAATTTCGGCATTGAATCCTGTATTAAAAGATCAACTTAACATTCTTTCAACCTTATCAATAAAAAGGGTATGGAATGCATTTTTGTTGTTGGTTGGTTACTATATGTCGAAGTGGTTCAAAAAGCCTATTCAATTGGGTTATCCATCTAGTATTTCCTTTGAACCTACTACAAGTTGTAATTTAAGATGTCCTGAATGTCCAAGTGGTTTGCGGGCTTTTACCCGTCCAACTGGTATGTTGGAAAATAAATTATTTAATAAAACCATCGAACAAATGGCTTCTCATTTGTATTATCTTATTTTTTATTTTCAAGGAGAGCCTTACCTGAATCCAAATTTTTTAAAAATGGTGAGTTTTGCAAAAAAGCACAACATCTATACAGCTACATCTACGAATGCTCATTATTTAACGGATGAGGTTTCTAAAAAAACGATCGAATCTGGATTAGATCGTTTAATAATTTCGATTGACGGTACCACACAAGAAACATATTCGTCTTACAGGATCGGAGGGAAGTTAGATAAAGTAATTGAAGGCGCTAAGAACATTGTTAAGTGGAAAAAGGAACTTAAATCTTCTACACCTCATGTGATTTTTCAATTTTTAGTCGTGAAGCCTAACGAACATGAGATTGACGATGTGTTAGCCCTGGGAAAAGAAATCGGGGTTGACGAGGTAAGGTTAAAAACTGCTCAAGTGTACGATTACGAAGATGGTAATGAATTAATTCCAACCATTGATGAGTATAGTCGTTACAAAAAAGGGGGGGATGGCAAGTGGAGCGTAAAAAATAAAATGGTTAATTCCTGTTGGAGAATGTGGCAATCATGTGTGATAACATGGGACGGAGGAGTGGTTCCCTGTTGTTTTGATAAAGATGCTACTCATCAATTAGGGCAGTTGAAAACAGATGATTTTAAAACCATATGGAAGTCTGCTCCTTATCAAAGTTTCCGTCAATCGTTGCTCATTTCTAGAGGTGAAATTGACATATGTAAAAATTGTACAGAGGGTACAAAAGTTTGGGGGTAATTAGCTTATACCGGTTCCTTATCCTGTTTACACATCAAATTGTTTAAAATACTTTTTCATGGAACTGTTATTGCAGCATACATAAATGTATTTTTAAACTGGTTCCTTAATTTAAGTTTTGTGTATGCTAGGTAATAAACGTTTGTTTCTAATTATTCCTTTTCTATTGTTTTTATTTTCGGTCAATACCGCTCAGGAACAGCCTGTGGATCCTGCCTTTATAAGCATCCACTCACCATGGGTTGATTCGCTATTATCCAAAATGACTTTGGAACAAAAAATTGCTCAATTAATCATGTACCCAGTTTATTCAAAAAAGGATAAAGAACATGTAAAGTCCATAGAAAAGCTAGTAGAGAAATATGAAATTGGTGGGTTGATATACATGCAAGGAGGTCCAGTAAGACAAGTAAATTTGAACAACCATTTACAAGCATTGTCAAAAGTTCCTTTGTTGACATCTATAGATGGGGAATGGGGAGTAAGCATGAGACTTGACAGTGTGTTGAGGTTTCCCCGGCAAATGATGTTGGGAGCAATTAAACACGATAGTTTAATTTATGAAATGGGAGCTGAAATTGCGAGACAGTGTAGTTTGACAGGAGTTCATATTAATTTTGCTCCTGTGGTTGACATAAACGTAAACCCCAATAATCCAGTAATAAACAGCAGGTCTTTTGGAGAAAACAAACAATTGGTAACGGATAAATCTTTAGCGTACATGTTAGGTCTTCAAGACAACGGTGTGTTGGCAAGTGCGAAACATTTCCCTGGACATGGTGATACTGACAAAGATTCACATTATGATTTACCTACTGTTACTCATACCGCAGGGAGGATTGATTCTGTAGAATTGTTCCCTTACCGCCGTTTAATTTCAAAGGGCTTGGGTAGTGTCATGGTTGCTCATTTGTATGTTCCTTCATTAGATGATACCAAAAATTTGGCAAGCAGCTTAAGTCCTAAAATAGTTCAAGGTTTGTTAAAGGATAGTTTAGGATTTAAGGGTTTAGCAATTACCGATGCACTAAACATGAAGGGGGTCAGTAAATATTATAATCCTGGCGAAGTTGATTTACTTGCGCTTTTGGCAGGGAATGACATTTTACTTTTTTCCGAAAATGTAGGAAAAGCAATTTTACACATTAAAAAAGCTGTTTCAAAAGGGAAAATCACAGAAGCTGAAATTGATGTAAAATGCAAAAAGATTTTACAATTAAAAAAATGGTTGAATTTGGATGATTTCCAACCACTTAGTACAGACAGTTTGGTTCAAAAAATTAATTCACGAGAGGCTGACCTTTTAAACCGACGTTTGGTGCAGAATGCAATGACTCTTTTGAAAAATGACAGTAATATTATCCCGGTAAAGGGTTTAAGTAAGTTAAATATTGCTTGTTTGAGTATTGGGAATAAGAAAGCTACTTCATTTCAAAAGGAAATCGAAAAGTACGCTAAAATCCAGTTTTTTCACATCGGGAAAAATCCTACAAAAATCCAAGAAGATGAGCTTTTGCAAAAATTGAAAGCATTTAACATGGTAATTGTCGGAGTGCATGGAAGTGTGAATCCTGCGAGAAATTTTGGGGTGAGTAAAAAAACCATCGCTTTGCTCAAAAAAATTGATGCCAATCAAAAAACCATAGTCGCTTGGTTTGCCAATCCTTATGGAATGGCAAAGTACAAAGGTATTGAAGCGTTGGATGGTTTGGTGATGGGGTATCAAGACAACCTGCTGACAAATCAATATGCTGCCCAGTTGATTTTTGGAGGAATTCCAGCCAAAGGAGCATTGCCTGTGAGTGCTGGTTTTTTCAAGCAAGGGGAAGGGCTTTCAAGTTTAAAATCGAGGTTTAAATATGGAATGCCTGAAGAAGAAGGTTTTAATTATGAAAAACTTAGGATAATCGACTCTATTGCAATCAGTGGGATTACTGAGCAAGCATACCCTGGATGTCAAGTTTTGATTGCTAAAAATGGGAATGTGATTTATAACAAGTCATTTGGACATCACACTTATGAGAAAAAGAACCCTGTTGTGAGCACAGATTTGTACGACATTGCCAGTGTTACTAAAGTGACAGCTACTGTGCCGAGTTTAATGAAATTAGTAGGGATGGAAAAAGTCAGCTTGGATGACAACCTATGTTACCACTTAGATTATGTAGACAGCACGGGATATTTGAACATGAATTTGCGTGAGATGTTAGCTCACACAGCAGGATTAGTTTCGACAATATTCTTTTACACTAAAACTTTAAAGAGAGGACAGTTGGATTACAAAATGTACAGCACCGAGCAAACAGAAAAATTTCCATACCGAGTAGCCGAAGACTTATTTGTACACAAAAGCATCAAAGATTCGATTAGAAAATGGACGGTGACTCATGGTATTCATAAAAAGAAGAAATACAGGTACAGCGATGTTGGTTTTTATTTTTACAAAGACATTATCGAAAAGTATTTTGGAAAACCTTTGGATCAAGTCACAGACAGTTTGTTTTATAAGCCTTTAGGGGCGTCTAGGTTGACATATAATCCAAGAGTGAAGTTTGAAGCGAACGAGATGCCTCCAACAGAAAATGATATGATTTTTAGAAAGCGACTAATTCATGGTGATGTCCATGATCAAGGAGCGTCCATGATGGGAGGAGTTGCTGGTCATGCAGGTATATTTTCGAATGCTAATGATTTAGCTAAAATGTTTCAGATGTACATCAACTGGGGGGAGTATGGAGGTGAGAGATTTTTGAAGGAAGAGGTAATTAAAGATTTTGTGAAATGCCAGTTTTGTGAAGACGACAACAGGAGGGGTGCTGGTTTTGATAGACGTTCAACAGCTTCGGTAGGTCCTACATGCAATTGTGTTTCTTGGAAAAGTTTTGGTCATACGGGCTTTACAGGAACAATGGCTTGGGCTGATCCAGAGGAGGGTATCGTGTACATTTTTTTGTCCAACAGGGTATATCCTGATGCAGACAATAAAAAACTCATGCGTCTAGACATTCGAACCAACATTCAGCAAGTCATTTATGATAGTTTGTCAGAAGGTCGAATAGAAGAGCTGTCGAAAAATAAATCTGATTCTATTTCTTCAAAATAATTTCACTTGATTGTTCTTTAAGTGCAGGGACACTGCCTATCTTTAGGATAATAAAATTCTAAAAGATAACTTTAAAGATAAACGCAATGGCTAAGTCAATTCTGAATAAAAAGTCGATAAAATTTCTTGAAAACTATTTGAACAATGCATCTCCCACGGGATTCGAAGCGGAGGGACAAAAGATGTGGTTAGATTATATTAAGCCTTACATTGATGAATACCGTGTGGATACTTATGGGAGTGTCGATGCAATCATTAACCCAAAAGCAAAATACAAGGTGGTCATTGAAGCTCATGCTGATGAAATCAGTTGGTTTGTTCATTATATTACTAAGGAAGGATATATTTATGTACGAAGAAACGGTGGTTCTGATCATCAAATAGCACCTTCAAAAAGGGTGAACATACATACCGAAAAAGGAACAGTAAAAGCCGTATTTGGCTGGCCTGCAATTCATACTCGAGGAGCGAAAGAACAAGCACCAACTTTAAAAAA
>JBLIAZ010000149.1:0-6610 GCA_047631875.1 Saprospiraceae bacterium | reverse complement strand
ATAACAAAAGGGTTTGCTTCATCAATTGTAGCATTAAACTTAGCCTCTACATAAACAAACGGTCGACCTATTTGTTTTTCACCACCAACACCTATTGCACCTGTATAATTCCAAAAAAAACCTTTTACCTCATCTGTAATTGGAACATTATACAGATCATATCCCTCTTTACTTATGTTGCCTTCAGAGATACCAGCAAGTAAACCAAACTCACCGATGCCGTAAAAACCGAAACCTCCTTTTACAGGAGGATCTAATTCTCCATAAAAATACATTCTTGTCCCAAACATCAATTGAATAAAAGACACACTGCTGTTTAGCACTGGAATATCTATCAAAAATGGTCTAGTAGCATCACCGATCGCTTCCGCTTCGACAATCCCCACATATTCATTTTTCCCATAATAGTTTACCCCTCCATAAGCTGCTACCCAATCGTTATAGACGTATTCTAACTTCAGGCCTCCACCAAAATGAGTCAATTTTGTCTCCCCTAAAAAGTGCATGTAAGATCCTTGCGCACTGAAGTTGTACTTCCCATAAGCTGGGCTTATGAAAAAAATAACACTAAAAATAATCAGTAATTGTACTTGTCTCACTTGGATAAATTAAGTTCCTTTTGCAACAAATGGTATTCTCATTCCAAAATTGTAATTAAACATGAACGGAACATTAGTTTTAATTTTTTTCTGGTTCGCTTGGTCAATAGTGTACCTACTCATTGCACTCAAATACAAATATGTTTTACCTACTAATAACTCAGCTCCCACGCCTAACCCAGCAATCCAGTTGATAAAAACACCTTTCACCTCATCGTCAATCGGGCTACTGTAGACACTGTTGTCAAAACTAGGAATATCACTTGCTCTGGCCCCAAACAGCAAACCGAACCCAGCCGACCCGTATAAACCAAACTTCTGGCTAGCATCCCCCTCATACCTCCCAATAAAATACCGTTTCCCTCCAAAACCTAGGTGTGTAAAAGAAATCCTACTGTCTACTGGCAAGTTTTTCGTGTACGGAACAATCGCTGGAGATTCTGCAACAATCAAAATATTGGCTTGGTAGCTTTGTGGTAAAAAATAACTCAAAGTTCCATATATCCCAGTCCATTCATTGATTTCATATTCACCTTTGACCCCAGCTCCAAAGTGCTTCAACCCAGTTGAACCAGAAAAATGAACAAAGGAAAATTCCCCCCCATAAGACCATTGTGCCTTTCCAAGAGTAAAACTTAACATCAACAAAGAAAATAATAGAATCCGCATAGTTTGTTCTTATCCTTACTAACAAGTACGCAAGTTACATCTTTTTGTTTCAAAAATACTGTAAATACTCTAACTGATTAGCTTTAACACAGCCTCTCTCTTCTTTTGCGAGGTCCAAAACCGACCATTTATCTTTATGATATTATACTTAGGAAACCAAAGTGATGAGGTCTTCTTCTGAAATCACTTCCACGCCTAATTTTTCTGCTTTCACTTTTTTACTAGGCCCCATTTTGTCGCCCGCAACCACATACGATGTTGATTTTGAGATGCTACTTACGTTCTTCCCACCATGTTGTTCAATGAAACTTTTCAATTCATCTCTGGAAAACTTGTAAAACACACCGCTGACCACCAAAGACTTACCTGTAAGAACACCTTCGTTGGTTAATTGCATCTCGTCTTGTGATAACTCAAACTGCAACCCCGAATTCATAAGTCTTTTCACAATCAGTAGGCTGCCCTCATCACTGAAATAATCCACGACACTCGCCGCAATCACCTCTCCTATTTCGTCTACAGCAACAAGATCCTCCACGGAAGCAGACTTAAGCGTATTCAAAGTTTTAAAAGCGTAAGCCAATTTTTTCGCTACAGTTTGACCAACAAAACGAATCCCTAAAGCGAACAATACTCTTGAGAAAGGCACTTTTTTACTTTCAATCAAACCTAAAATTAAATTATTCACAGACTTCTCCGCCATCCTTTCCAGGGGCAAGAGCTGCTCTCCTTTCAAATCGTATAAATCAGCGACATTTCTCACAAGACCGGCTTTGAACAACTGCTCGATTGTTTCATCACCCAAACCATCCACATCCATGGCTTTTCTGGCAATGAAATGTTGAATCTTTCCTGTGATTTGAGGTGGACAATCACGCTCGTTTGGACAGTAATAATTAGCCTCACCCTCTTTCCTTACAAGCTCACTTTCACACTCAGGACATGTTGTAATGTGATGCACCGCTTCCGCTTCTTTCAATCTAAGGTCTTCATTCACACCCACTACTTTAGGTATGATCTCCCCACCTTTTTCTACGTAAACTTCGTCTTCAAAATGCAAACCTAAACCGACAATAAAATCTTCATTATGCAAAGAAGCCCTTTTAACTGTAGTTCCTAAAAGCTGAACCGGAAGCAAGTTTGCAACAGGCGTAACTGACCCAGTCCTACCTACTTGATAATCTATACTTAATAGTTTAGTTGAGGATCTTTCTGTTTCAAATTTGTATGCTATAGCCCATCTAGGAGACTTTGCAGTGAATCCTAACTCTTGTTGTTGAGGGTATGAATTTACTTTCACAACTATCCCGTCAACTTCAAATCCTAAGTCATTCTTCTCTTCATTCCAGTAATCAATAAATTGGAAAACCTCCTTTAAGTTCAAGCACTTCTTAATGTATTTGTTTTTCAAAGTGGGCATTTTAAAACCCCAAGGTGTAGCCGCCTGTAAATTCTCAAAATGAGTATCAAAAGGAAGGTCATCCCCTATTATGTGATACAAGATGCAATCTAAATTCCGATCCGCCACCACTTTTGAATTTTGCATCTTCAACGTGCCTGAAGCGGTATTTCTAGGATTCGCCATCAGTGGTTCTCCCGCTTCAGCTTTTAGAACATTCAAGGCTTCAAATGCTTTTTTAGGCATAAATATTTCTCCTCGAATTTCAAACTCCTCTGGATAATCACCAAGTAGCTGCAAAGGAATTGATTTAATAGTCCTTACGTTCGTTGTCACATCGTCTCCTTGAGTACCGTCACCACGCGTTACAGCTTGAATTAGCTTACCCTCCTTGTACCGCAACCCAATTGCAACACCATCATATTTTAATTCGGCAGTATACACCACCTCTTCGTCCTCTATTATTTTTTTTACCCTCGTTTCAAAATCAAGCAAATCCTCTTGTGAGTATGAATTCCCTAATGACAACATAGGATACTTATGAGTCACCGTAGTAAAACTCTTAGTAATTCCCCCACCTACTCGTTTAGTTGGAGAATTATCCATCGCGTAATTAGGGTACTTGATCTCTAAACTCTGAAGCTCACTTAATAAAGTATCGTAATCTTTGTCAGCAATGATCGGAGAATCCAATAAGTAATACCTGTGGTTATGGTTGTGTAATTTCACCGACAACTCGTCTATCTTTTTTTTAGCTTCTTCTGAATTCATTGTGCTGACATTAAATTATCGCTTTCACTATCCTGTCCTTCCCTTGCAAATCTTGAATCAAAAATACTTCTGAAAAACCAATTTTTGACAACAAACTACACACATCTTTTCCATAGTTTTCATGGATTTCAAAATATAGTTTCCCTGCAGGCGACAGGGATTTCACAGCCCACTGACTTATAGCATTATAAAATAACAATGGATCATCGTTTGGTACAAACAAAGCTAAGGCAGGATCAAAATCTGTTACATTTTTATCCATTTCCGATTTTTCTTGAATAGGAATATATGGAGGGTTACTCACAATGACATCCCACTTTTTTTTACCCCAAAATAAAGACTCTAAGTCAAGAGCATCATGATTAATAAAATTAACTATTGTATTGTTTTTAAATGAATTAAAACTAGCTATATCAAGTGACTCTTTACTGATGTCTATTGCTGAAATTTTAGCATCAACCATGTGCTTTTTCAAAGAAACAGCAATACACCCGCTTCCTGTCCCCAAGTCCAATATGTTTTTTACACCTTGGTTTTCTTTGATGATTAAATCCACCAGCTCTTCTGTTTCAGGTCGGGGAATTAACACATGTTCATTCACCTTGAATAGCAAACCATAAAACCACTGTTCACCTAACACATGTGCCAGAGGAACATGTTTATTAAATGCTTTGATTCCGTACAAAAACTTTAATAGCTCGGATTCACTGAGCGACGCGTTTGCATCCAAAATCAAATCAGACTTTGACATACCTAACCATGACTCACAACACAATTCGAAATAGCTTTTACATTCACGAGCACCCAACACCTCTTTCAACTCCTTAAAAAAGAAAGTTTTCACAGTCGAAAGCTTATTGTCTTGAACCTTATTCATGAATCACCTGTATCTTAATGTAAATGCGCCTACTGAATTAATCACCTTGGGCTCCTTACTCTTTATTTTTTCGAACATGAACCGCTTTGCCGAATCCCCCACTTCGATCAACTCTGAACCGTTTTTTGTTTCAAATGCCACCGACATATGAAAACCAGGAGAAACCCCATACCATTGAATCATGTATTCATACTTGTTTTTCATTTTTTGCACGGCTAATACGGGTAAAGCAGTCATGTTCAAATAATGTTCGAAAATAGGCACCACTTTAGCTCCTAAATGTATTTTCAAATACTGCAACACTTCTTTCGTTCCCACTGATTTAAAGGCGAAGTCACTATGCATGTTTTTTAAAGTAGCAAACCACAAACTATCCTCCCCTAACTGCTCCCTAACCACATGAAGCATCATGGCGCCTTTCAAATACATGTCATTGCTCCCCTTTTGGTTCACATGATGTGCCGGTATGATTGCTTTGTCGTTTGAAATAGTCAGTGATCCGTGTTTTATGTATTCGACCATCGTTTCATAATCGTACCGTTTTTCCACATACAAAGCTTCGGTGTACGTACAAAACGCCTCATGAATCCACATGTCGGCTAAATCTTTCATTGTGATGCTATTTCCCCAGTACTCGTGTCCACTTTCATGAATAATAACGTAGTCAAAATCTACACCTTCCATTTGACGACCCAAATACCCTGTTTTATATTGATTTCCGTAGGCAATTGCTGACTGGTGCTCCATCCCCAAATAGGGAGCGTCCACCAATTTGTAACCATCCTTCCAAAAAGGATATTTCCCGTAAAGTTCCTCGTAAATTTTTAACATCGGCTTAACCTGCTCAAAATGTTTAGTCGCTTTTTCTACGTTATAATCCAACACATGGTAACTCAACACCAAAGTATCATCCTCTGAAACATAGTAGTCAGTGATGGTCTCAAAATTCCCCAAGTAAAAAGTAACGTTGTAATTGACAATTGGATACTGTACTTTCCACTGAAAATGTGTTTTGGATATGTCATTTTTATGTGGCTTCGAAAAAACCTTTACCCCATTCGCTACACAGTCTAAACCTTTAGGCACTATAAAATTAAGTCTCATGCTGTCTGGCTTGTCCGACAAGTGATCTTTGTTCGGCCACCATGAAGACGCCCCTAGTCCTTCACAAGCCACCCCAACAAAAGGACGACCTTTCTTGTCTTCCGACCAGACAAAACCACCATCCCAGGGCGCTTTTTTTGCTATGACAGGATTTCCATGATAAAATACTTTTACCTTTTCTGCCGCACCTTGCTTTAATTCCGTTGGAAAATTAACAAAAAAAGCATTTCCAACCCTAGTATAGTTTAATGCGTCCCCGTTAAACAGTACTGAATCCACACTCAAGTTTTTAAATAAATCCAATTGAATTTTCGAAGTTGCCTTAAGCACATTAAAAGCAATTTCGTTTGAACCAACTATGCTACTGTCCTTCAAATTGAAATCAACTGTCAAATCATAAAAGTAGACATCGTAACAAATTCGCTCTTCACTTATACCGCCTCGCAAGGAATCCTGCAAACTGTATCTTTTCTTTCTTTTCCTCACAACCCGCTTCTTTGCATCACAAATACTTACACCAAGTAATAAAATTAGCCCTGTCAAAAATATTTTTTTTACCATTCTACAATAATTTAAATTCATCCGCATCAGTACTCACAGGGAAAGATGTCCTGTAATCGTTTAACTTTTCTGCGCTCAGCCGAGCATTTAACAATTGCATTTGACTCTCTTTACTTACTTCAACGTACTCACCCATGCAATCAATAATAGCAGAACCTCCACTGTACAAAATCCCCTTTCCGTCTTGCCCAACTCTGTTTACTCCAATCACGTAAGCTTGATTTTCGATGGCTCTTGCAACCAACAATGATTTCCATGCTTCAACTCTTTTTTCAGGCCAATTTGCTACATATATCGCTGCATCGTATTCCTTATTGACATTTCTACTCCACACAGGAAATCTCAAATCATAACAAATAAAGCAAGCAATGTCCCATCCTTTGTAATTGACAATTAACTTTTCATGTCCACCTGTATAAGTTTCATCCTCACTCGCATAAGTAAACAAGTGCTTTTTATCGTATTTAAAAATTTCTCCATCAGGATTCACCCACAATAACCGGTTGTAATAATTACCATTTTCTTGGACGATTAAACTTCCCACAATTGCTTTGTTGTAGGTTTTTGCCCAACCTTTAATCCTGGCAACCTCCTCTCCATTCATACTTACCGCAAACTGTTTCGCATTCA
>JBLIAZ010000148.1:0-6635 GCA_047631875.1 Saprospiraceae bacterium | reverse complement strand
AAGTCAAATTGAGTAGCCACAAAATTAAATTTTGGTTTTTTACTAATCCCTATTAAATTACAAGCTTGTTTTGATGTGATGACATCGGGTCTTGTTATTCGCCTCCAGCATCGTTTACCACATAATTCACCTTCAATGCGTTCAGCTTACGCAATTCTTGTTTAATGTCGTCTAACGTGCCTAGTTTTGTCTCTTGGTCAACCTTTAAAGACACTACCATTTTTTTCACAAGCTTGTTTCCCAGTTCAGAATTTGGAGCTTGCTGTTTGATACTTTGTCTTTTTTCTTCAACGTATTGAGCTAAATGACTAATGTCCTTTATGGCATCATTCAATTGAATCCTTGGTTCAGCTCCATATTGCCCTTGTAACTCTTTTACTGGAGCTCCAACGTTAATGTATACCTCAAGCGACTTGTCCTCCAATCGAGTACACTGCGCTGCGTTTGGCATGGTAATGTCCACAATTAAATCCTCCTCTTTACTCACGGTAACCACCATGAAAAAAAACAGCAAAATAAACACAATGTCAGGTAGGGAAGCTGTGCTGATTCCAGGGGTTGATCTTTTTCCGTTTTTTTTAAATTTTGACATCTTTTATTCTACTCCTTGAACTGTTTGGGCTTCAGAAATATTAGGTGGAAACATGATGTGCAACATCGCCTTTTCGTCCTTATTCAAACCACTCCATGGTTTGTCCCATTTTCGTTTTCCAACCTTTTCCTTTATGCTTTTATAAGCTAGTAATATTTGATCACTCAACTCGATGTATGTTTTGTAATCTGCTCCTCGAGTGGATTGAATTGACACGACATGCTTTGATTTTTTATAAACCCTGTCGCCAAATTCATCAAAAGATGCTAGTCGCAACGTTGCTTTCCTCCATGTTTTAGTCGCTGTTTTTTTATTGTGTTTATCAGCCTCTTTTAGTGCGAATTCAGCTGCAGCAAGTCTTTCTACTAATTCAGCCCTATCAATGGTTACGTTTTCAGGCCAAGAGTCTTTGTTTCTTTCGTTTAATATGATTTCAGCTAATCGCCCTTTCACCTTCAACATACTAATTGGTTCTCCTTTCAGTAATATGTTATTTTGATCATTGACCAGGAGATCAACCACATTTCTTTTGTTGACTTCTTCAGGATCTTGCTGTTCCCATTCAGGAAGTAATCGCATCATCCCAGATTCTTTTTCCATGGTGGTAGTCACCAAGAAAAAAATCAACAGCAAAAACGCAATGTCTGCCATTGAACCTGCATTGATTTCTGGTGTCGCCCTTCTTGCCATGAAATTATTTTGCGACTCTTTTTACGGACGAATATACCAAAGCGGACACTGCTACAAACATCACAAAATACAAGGTGTAAATCCCAGCTTCTGCCTGTTTACTGCCTTCAATTATAAGTTGAGAATTAGGGTCAATGCTGTCGTTTGCCATGCCTAATCCAATGAGGTAAAATAAAATCAGTGCTCCTATTCCTATTAGGACACTTTTCCCTCCTTTCGGGTTTTCGTAAAGGTTAAGTCCAGCAGCACCTAATGTAACTACCACCACAAGAGTCAATAAAAAAATGGAATAATTTATCAAAAACGCCAATGAAACTGCATCCATTAAAAACAAAAATACCACCAACAATGACAAACCAATTAATACCAACTTTACGTTACCAAGTATCTTTTCCATTACTTAGATAATTTAGTTTTAACCAACTTTACAAAAGTATTTGAAGCGTCTTCCATGCTGTTCACAAGGTTGTCAATTTTAGCAACGATGAAATTGTAAAAAACTTGAAGAATAATGGCCACTACTAAACCTGCTACAGTAGTAATTAGTGCTTTCTTTATTCCTCCAGCCATTAAAGATGGTTTAACACCACCAGCATCCTCAATAGCAGTAAACGAGTCAATCATCCCGATTACCGTTCCTAAAAATCCTAACATTGGTGCTAAGGAAATAAACAAGGAAATCCACGACGTTCCTTTTTCCATTAAACCCATTTGTACCGAACCTCCAGAGATGATCGCTCTTTCCACCGCATCAGCGCCATCGTCGGCTCGGGTTAACCCGTCGTAAAATATACTTCCTACTGGCCCTCTGGTGTTTTGACAAACCGTTTTAGCAGCCTCAATTCCTCCTGAATTCAATGCGTTTTCAACGTCCACCAACAGTTTTTTATGGTTTATTGTTGCCAAACTCAGGTAAATGATTCTTTCAATAGCTATCGAAACTCCTATGATTAAACATAACAGTACAATGACCATGAAGCCAATACCACCGTTGATGAAATAGTCTTTTATAATTTCAGTAAAACCAGGTTCTTCGGTACCAATCATTTCTTGGTTTTCCAATTCCTCTAAAAGCCCTACTTCGTCTTCGTTGGTGTCCACCATTTCACTGGAGGTTTTGCTGGAGTCTTGAGCATAAGATGTTTGCGGATTAAATACTACCAAAGCTAACATCAAACTCAGGGTAAAATAAGCAACGATTTTTTTCATTTTATAATCTATTTAAATTGTAATCAAATTTTATTAACCACTCTGCTTGAACGAAAGCACTGCTTGTTGTTTTATTTTCAGCTGCAAATTACAACATTCCAATCTTGATATTCAACAATTGAAAGTTTAATTTAATTGCTTGCGCTACACAAAATATTCAAACAAAGACGGATCATCGTTTATGACTGTATAATTAATTCCAAACTCTTTCATTCGATCAACAAGCCCTTGATAATCCTCTTTACGCTTAAGTTCAACTCCAATGAAAGCAGGTCCTGACTCACGAAAATTCTTTTTCACGAACTCAAAACGAGTAATGTCATCGTCTGGCCCCAATACCTTGGAAACAAACTCTTTCAATGCCCCTGGACGTTGAGGAAAGCGTACAATAAAAAAGTGTTTTAGTCCTTCGTAAACCAACGATCTTTCCTTAATTTCTCCCATTCTGTCAATGTCGTTGTTGGAACCACTAACTACACAAACTATTGTTTTCCCCTTAATTTTATCCTTGTAAAAATCCAAGCACGCAATGGTCAAAGAACCTGCTGGCTCCACTACAATTGCCTCTTGATTGTACAACTCAAGGATGGTGGAACATGTTTTCCCTTCAGGAACCATGATCAAATCATCCAAAGTATCCTTGATGATGTCAAAGGTTTTTAAACCTACTTTTTTAACTGCTGCTCCGTCTACAAATTGATCAATGGAATCTAGCTCCACTACTTTTCCTGCTGCTAGTGCTTCTTTCAGCGCAGGCGCACCTTCAGGCTCCACACCAATCAGTTTTGTAGAAGGACTTTTTTGCTTGTAATATGAGCTCACGCCTCCAAACAATCCCCCTCCTCCAACAGGTAAAAACAACATGTCTACCTCAGGAAGAGCTTCGTGAATTTCTTTCCCTACGGTGGCTTGTCCTGCCATTACAAGCTCGTCGTCAAAGGGGTGAACAAAGGCAAGCCCTTCACGTTCTCCGTGTTTTTTAGCCTCCTCGTTGGCATCATCAAAAGTATCACCTGTTAGCACGACGGTTACCTTGTCCTTGCCAAACATTTTTACTTTCTCTATTTTTTGCTTTGGGGTAGTCGAAGGCATATAAACAGTGCCTGATATTCCCAATTTGAAACATGAAAATGCAAATCCTTGCGAATGATTTCCTGCACTAGCGCAAATCACACCTCTGTCTCTTTCCTGCTGTGATAGTGAAACCATTTTGTTGTAAGCTCCACGAATTTTGTACGAACGAACTTGTTGAAGGTCTTCTCTTTTCAAGTAAACCTCACAATCGTATTTTTCAGACAAGGCAAGGTTTTTTTCTAGTAAGGTGTGTTTTGCCACACCTTCCAAGTTTTTACTTGCTGTTTCGATGTCCTTTAATGCTATTAATTTTCCCATAACTAAGATGCAAAGTTACGCATTACTGGTATAAACCTGAGTTCGATTATAAACAAATCTCACTGTTTATTGATGCTTCCTCCGGATTCATAAAAAAAGCCGATAGACGGCGTTAGTTTTTCTTGAAAGAGCTAGGCTATTTCTTCATAAAACGGCCTTGTCTATCCCCTTTTTTTAAAAGAACTGCAAATTTGTTTATAATCGAACTCAGGTTATAACTCAAAAAGAAGTGGGACAATTGATTCCCTGATCATCACTAAACGACTTTTTTGTCTTCCATTTGGGGTAAAAGGTCAATACCAATTCTATTTTGCTGCCGGGCATACTCGCAGCTGAATTAAACGATTGACTGTCGTTTCCTAAGGTCACTTTTTGCGATAAATTCCTAAGCGGAAAAGTGGAGTAAACAATGCTTCCCTTAAACAATAAAAAGTCCGTTTTTTCTTCCATAAAATTAACCCCAAAAAACAATTCTGGTGAAACCACCCACTTTAAGTCCAACGAGCTGTTGTAAAAGTAAGACGACGTGTTTCCGCTTTTTACTCCTAGCATATTCATACTTGCGACCGAAGTTCCTACAATTCCTTGCAAATAGGGGTAGTTGGGAATTGATAAATGCAAAGAAAGAGGAATTGAATAGTACAGCATTTGAAAATATCCTGATAATTCACTTGCTCCTTCTGGAGTATAATGAAAATGATATTGCAGGTATTTAGCCTTAAACCCCAGGTGATACTCAAAAGAGTTCAGGTTCTTTTTCCAGTAGTCAAGACCAAGTGAAAATCCAAAATCACCATGTGGAGCATCAGGTGAATTCCCAAAAAGTTGACCATCACCACCCAGTGGTTTTAAAACACCAATGCTAACTCCTAACATCCCTTTAGATGGACTGATGTTGTTCCTCAATGAAAATCCAGCATGCACGGCGCTACAAACCAGCAACAAACAACATGCGAATTTCAATGCGGACTTAGTCAAATTATAAAGTTATTTTTTTGTTCTTGGGATAACTTATTTCAAATTCAAAAGACCTGGTTTCCTTGCCGAATGAACCAATTTCTAACAGCCATTTTAACTCACCTGTTTCAGGGTTTATTTTGGCAGAGGAGCTTTCCACTAATTTCACCTTGATGGCGTTGTTTTTTGAAACTGGAATTTGATCCACAACCTCAATTTTGATTGCAGACTTTTTGTTGTTTCGCACCACAATGTCATAAGCTTTCTTTTTACTTTGCTTGAGCCCAATGAGTTGTTTTCCTGACTTGTCCAATTTAGTAATCCTTTCGATGACGATGTTTTTGTCTTGACCAAGTGAAATTTGTAAGGTGTCCTCGGTGTTGCGTGCATCAATGTACCCTTGTCCAACGTAGGTGTCTTCAAAATAAATTTTGGTGTGACCGGATAATATATTGTACTGCTCCCAGTTGGAAACCTTGGCAATTAAATAGGCTGAAGTGTTAATTTTTGGCGCACAAAAATAAGCGTATTGCGCTTCCAGTTTGTGTTTAGTGATTTCCACACGTTGACGTTTTCCATCGGAACTGATGTTGTAAGGTTCGTTGATCTTGTATTCTCGAAAGGTGATATTGTCAGTGGGAATAGCTAAAGAATTTGCACTGACAGACATGGTAAGCTCCGAAACACTATGTTGATCGTCGTTCAATTCCGACTCTTTATACTTCTCTTTTTTCCCCCCTCCTCTGAACTTAAACCTGTTACCAGACCTTACTCGACGATAGTTCACATACCAAGTATTTAATTGCGGTGCATTCCCATCCAAATGAGGTGTTCCAGTTGCCAACGAAAGCGCAATCTCTTTCCATTCCACGCCAGTATTTTGATACACCTGCGCATTGAATTCCATTTCAATTGGCTCATCCAACGCAGTGGCCCTTAAATTATAATACGGGCTCCATCCAGCATTGCTCACGTAAAAATTCAGCGACAAATTAGCCGAAATACTTACGGCACTGCTCAACTCAATTTCTATTTTCCCAGACACTTTTTGTGATGAACTTTTCAAACTCCTCAATTCGTTCTTTAATTTTTGAACTTGTTTTTTTACCTTCTCTTCCTTTTCCTCAATGGATAGCAAGCTTCCTTTTATAAGTGGTAAATTACTTCTGTAAAAAATCAAAAAGTCTTCCAAGTCAGCCACGTCCAAAACTGCCTGACCCTTAATGTCCACGTTTTTTTGAATAAGCTTTAACTCCTGTTGGTTGATTTGTCTCCTGTTGTTCAGTACTTTCAAATCATGATTTAAAGTTGCCAAGGAGTCCTCTAACAATCTCTTTTCCGTGTTACTTTCCTCGTTAGTTAAGTAATCCAAGCTGTAATTTAAACTCACAATTTTAGCACCTGGAACCTTTGCTTGAATAGAATTCGCGTCAACGTACCTGCTTAAATTCTTAATGACTACGAGCGAAATGCCCTTTTTGACTTTAATTATTGCCTTTCGGTTGACTTGAGCACCTCTTTCAAAAACAGTTACTCCTTCTATTTTTGACACAAGTTCTTGTGCTATGCCGACTCCTGTAAACAAGACCATACCAATCAATAAACTCGAGACTTTCCTCATGCAGTTATATGTAAATAAGTGTAAATTTGTTTGTAAAATTTAATGCAACTAAAGTTACGAGAAATAATTGATAGCCAACAAGGAATAGTTTACAAGTGTTCCCCTACCTTACCACTGTCACAGTACCGTTTGATGTTTTTGTGGTTCCTGTAAGTGGTTCGTATACTTTTATCA
>JBLIAZ010000147.1:0-6716 GCA_047631875.1 Saprospiraceae bacterium | reverse complement strand
AAACTTGTCTGTTAATTTCATCCTCACCTACCAAGCGGTTGGATAAAAACTCTTTCTCATCAGGAGTTCCGTTTGGCAAACTAACACCCATTGTAATTTCAGGTTTCATGAGTTCTCCTTCCATACTTAGCCCAGCGTACACTGTACTCCTATTACTGTATTTATCCTTATTTGATTCATAATTAAGCTCTAACGGGTTAGCTAAGTCAATTAACTTTGCTCGTGCTTTGTAGTGAGTTTTTATATCAACGGTAGCATTCACTGGATCTCCATCCCATACAATAGTCCCACCTTTTTCAACTAAAAACTTTTTTCCAATAAAATTCTTTAGCGTAAAAAAGTACTTTCCATCCTCAATTGTATACTTCCCACTCATCAAAAAATTTCCCTCCGAATTGATTTTCATGTTGACATTCCCTTTACCATTCACCTCAATCTCATCCCCTACTTTAGGATCAAAAATTATTTTCGCGCTTGATTCTTCATTAATCAAAAAATTAAAATCAAGGGACAACCCCGACAAATCAAGTGTTTCGTCATGCTCATCTTCGTGCTCATGACCTTTATTTAAATCGACATAATGGATAAAATCACTTACTTGCAGTTCTCCTACTTCACTTAACGGCAAATTTAATTTGGTAGTACCGCTGCTTAATTTGTCCTTGTACGGTACTGTTGAAATTGCGCCAGAAATTGTATTTACTTTCCCATTCCCTTCCACTTCCAATAATCCATCAACGAACGCTTCTCCGTAGTACGATGGATTGTCATCGATGGTGGTATTCAAACAAAATAAATCATACATTCTGATTGAATCCATTTTGTACGAAATGTTTTTAAAACCTGTATGAAACACGGTTCCGTTAACCAAAATTTTTGAATTAGTATACTTATTATGGGTCAATTTAAAGTCATTGAATCTGATTTTATCGTTGTTAAAATGAAGGTATTCACCATTTATCGCATAAGCAACATTCAAATAATCCACCTTTAAATTCATTTGATCTAGCTTCAATTTCCCATACAATTCTGGTGATTTCAAAGTTCCTTTGATGTCAAAAGCACCAGAGGTTTTCCCCTTTTTAAAATCTGAAAATACTCCATTAAAATACCGTTCCAAAAACCCCAATTTCAAGTTGTTAAATTTCGCCTTTAAATCAATTTTACCATTGTTTTTAGGAAAGTAATCACCCACAACCTCAATGGTGTTACCCACAAAAAAACTACTTTGATTTTCCATGTTCAAATTAATTCCAAGCCTTCCTTCCTCAGAATAATATTGGGAATTCAAATAAATTTCACCAAAGGTTTGCCCATTCAACTTAAAGTCATGAACCACAACATCTGACTTTAATACAGGTTCCCTTAAATTTCCCTCCAGCTTAAAATTTCCTGACACTAATCCATCAATGTTTAACTTGTAACGGTCAAAAATTCTTTTTAAATTTTTCAATTCAAAATCTTTCGATTCAATTTTTAAATCATTGTCAAACTTTGTTGACAGCACACCATTAACTCCTAGATATTCATTTCCAGAACGCACAAGAAAGTGATGAAACAATACTTTGTCATCCTTAAAAACCATGATGTTTGTGGAATCAACTGACCATAAATTTCCCTCAACTAACAAGTCAAACTTGTTGATATGAGTCCAAATGCTGTCTAATTTCTCTACATCCAAAACACCTACAATCTTTGCGTTGTTTTTAATTTCTGTCATGTTGTCCCACAAGACTTCGTACTTGCTTAAATTGTCAGAAGAACTAACCGTTGTAACGAAATTTTTAATCCCCACAGTGTCTTTTACACCAATGAATTTGGATTTAAGAAGTAGGTTTACTTGGTTGTTTTTATTGTGAGCGTACAACTTAAAACCATTCGATTTTGCCCCATTTAGCTTTACAGTGTCGGCTGAAAAATTCATGTGAAAATTTTGAGATTTGTCATTAAACGAGCCACTAAAACTTGCATTGTCTAGCCATAATTTTGGAGTCGCTAAATCGTGTAATAAAGCATAATCTTTAATTTTAAACATCAGCCTAAAATCATTCTTCCCTTTAGATTTTGCCTTCGAATATTTCCAATCTACCAAGGATGGTAAATCCCTGGCAACAATGTTAATTAACGATGGATAGAGTTCTTTTAAATCATATTGCCCCTCAATTCTTGCTATAAACCAATCCGAAGTCAAAGAAATCAATTCCCTTTTATCCATCTTAACAGACCTGATCGAGGTAGTATTAAAATGATAGTCGTGTCCTAATTCGTGCCAATCAAAGTCGTGTATATCCACATCCCCTCGGATGTCTTTTACACTGTTCCCTGCTAAATCAATGTTCATCGTGAACGAGACACTCGTAGAGCTGTCTCTTTTTAACAATCCTAGGTTACTGAGGTTGGCCTTCTTCACATCAGCCTTAAACTTGTACTCTTGTCTTTTCTTGGAAAAATCAATACCCCCATTAAAATTCATTACCAAATTAGTGTCGGTCACGTTCAAATCACCCTCAAACTTTGAATTCGTCATCATACCATCTACTTCAACACCACGGTATTTATAGTTGTGAGCTTCAATGAAGGGCAATTTTCCTTTCATGTCAAACCTGATTTTTTTGTCTTTCACACTTACTTTTACGTCTCCATTAAAAGCCAATACACCAAGTTCTTTTTGTTTTAAAAGTCGCTTCAAATTAAAATGATGGGTGTTTAATCCTCCTGTAATTATCAGTCCCTTCTCATCGTCTTTCCTGAATTTAACATCACTCTTAACCTTTCCACAGGCAGTGCTGAATGTTCCGTAAGCCACGAAATCATTTGAAAATCCTGTGTATTTTCCTTTGAACGACACCTCACCTACATTGTTAAACCAAGAAGGCATTTTAATTTTGTGCTCTTCGGTGAAAGGTGGTAAAGGAATATTTTTTATGTCTTGCTCATTAGTAACCAGCTCCTTGATGTTGATGTATACGAATGCATTCTTAATGTCTGGCAAACCATCAATGTCCAATTTTCCTTTAAAATGAGATTGCTCTCCAAAACCCAATAAAAACTTTCTTAATTTCAATCGACCAATTTTACCAGAAATTTGACCTTGTAGAGTCACACTGTCTTCTATACCTTCAAGCCTTGGAACAAAATAAGACAAATCATGACCTGAAACTCTACTAGGTGATAGTTCTGTTTCAATTTTTATTTTATTCACAAAATGCTTCCAATCACTGTACTCATGATATTTAAAGGATAATCTCCCATTTAATTCTGTTGACGAACTGTTTAAAGTCATGTCGCTTAAAGTCATTTCTGTTGAGCTAAGAACAGCGTTAGCTTTTAGATTTTTAAGTTCAAACCCTGACTTTTCAACAAATGACAAGCCTATGATTTGTGCGTTAATGGAATCGTTCAGTGTTTCAAGGTTGTTAATTTTCCCATTTAAATTACTGCACAGCATGTGATTATAATCCAACCCATACGTTTTGAAAGGCTTGTTTTCATTCCAATACTTAAACTTAATGTTTTCCAACACTATTTTTTGCGTTTCAATCTTTAACTCCACATCACCCTTTTTCTGACGTTTTTTTAAGTGTAAACTATCAAGGAATTGCTTAAGGTTGTAATTGTCCTCACCTTCGTATTTTCTTAAACTCACATACGCATCTTTAAGGTGAAGTTTGTCTAGTATGAACTCCCTCTTTTCAAAATTATAATCTTGCACCTTCATGTTCAATTCATGAGCATAAAGCATGGTGTCTTGGTGGTGATCCAAAATAAGAAAATCCTTTATTAACAGTCTTTTCAGCCACCTAAACTCAACTTCACCAATACTAATTTGAGCGTTGGTTTGTTGGGAAAAATGATTTCCCACTTGTTGTACCAGGTAGGTTTGAAAAGTTGAACTTCTGAACAACAATACACCTGTAAATAAAATGAAAAGCAAGAAAACAGCCAAAGACCTAAAAGCTATTTTCCTTCTTTTTTTATTCATTATCTATTACAAACTACTGCTATCGCTTGCACGATTACCTCGCAAGCTTGTTTGATTTCACTTTCGCTGATAATTAACGGTGGTGCAATACGAAGACATTTGTCGTTAAATAAAAACCAATCTGTGATGACTCCCTTTTTTATGCATTCCTCGATCACAGCAAAATTAAAATCACTGTCTTTAAATTCAATGGATAAAAATAAACCCACACCACGTAATTCAATGATGGCAGGGTGCTTTAGTAATGATTTGAACAAGGCTTCCTTTTCACTTACTCCATCCAATAAGTTTTCACCCTGAATGGTTTCAATGCAAGCCAAACTTGCTGCACAACATACCGGATGACCTCCAAAAGTAGTGATGTGCCCAAGCACTGGATGATGCGTTAAACAATGCATAATTTCAGACGAACTTATAAAGGCTCCAATTGGCATTCCGCCCCCCATCCCTTTAGCGATGGTCATGATGTCTGGGGTAATACCTGTGTGGTTTTTCCCCCAAAAAGTACCTGTCCTCCCAAAACCCGTTTGAACCTCATCAAAAATCAACATCGTTCCTTTTTCCGTGCATCTTTCTCGTAATGCACGCATGAAATTTTTATCGGGCATGATAACTCCTGCTTCCCCTTGCACAGGTTCAATGATCACAGCAGCTGTGTTTTCACATATAATATCCAAGTCCCTGATCTTGTTGAACGTGATAGCGTGGGTGTCAGGTAATAAAGGCTCAAAAGGCTTTTTAAAATCCTCGTGTCCAATTACACTCAATACTCCTTGAGTAGATCCATGGTAGGCGTTGTTGCAATATATAATCTTTCGTTTTCCTGTGTATCTCTTTGCTAATTTCAAAGCTCCCTCGTTAGCCTCACTTCCTGAATTCACAAAATAAATGTTGTTTAAACTTTCAGGCAGAAGGCCAGCTATTTTTTCAGCTAATTTAACCTGAGGTGTTTGAATGTATTCCCCGTACACCATCAAATGCATGTACTTGTCTGCTTGCTCTTTCACTGCATTTACAATGGCAGGGTGGTTGTGTCCCACGTTGCTTACTGAAATTCCTGCTATTAAATCTAGGTATCTTTCCCCCTTACTTCCAAACAAGTATACACCATCAGCATCTACAATTTCTAAACCTATGGGTTTAGGCGAGGTTTGAGCAACGTATGAATGAAATAAAGCTCTAGATGAAATCATGGTATGATGTGCTGCCGTGTTAAAATGTGAAAACTCGTTTATATTTCACTTCTGAAACGATATCCAAAACTGATGACAATATCCAAACCATTAAAATTTAAATCGTCCCACCGAGATTCTGTATTGGGTTGAACTAAGCCGTCAACTTCGAAGTTAGTGATGTCATACTTCATCCTCGAACAATACAATCCCATTTCAAAATACCACGGAAATAAATCTCCATCATCATCGCCAAGTTGATACCTAGCTCCTATTCCACCTGTAATGCTATAACCCACCCCATCAATTTCCTTTAAAAACCCATTGTCATATTCATTTTTACTCATGATGTTGTACGTTCCTCCTCCCGATAAAAAGGCCATTACACCATAATCGTTATAAATTGCATATTTAACATCACCTCCAAAAGCCTGTACACCACCAAATTTATGGTTTTTAGCAGTCGAGGTTGCATTTTCAAAAGTGACGTTGTTACGGTCAGCAAAAAACACTGGCGCATATCGTAATCCTATTTCCAATTTGTTCATCAAAGCAAGATTAATGCTTACAGGTATCATGTATGGTGCGACAAACTCAAACTCTTCATCGAAATAAACATTTTTACCAGCTCCCACAGAAAAGGAAAAATCACCCTTTTGCATCCCGTAATTTTTTTGCTCATCTGCTGCCATCAAAACAGACGAAAACAAGAACAAACTTGCCATGAGCCATGATATTATTTGAGGTTTATTTTGAGTCTTTAACACGCTATGGTTGAATATATTAAACAAAATACTAAATTACTTTTGATACTAAGCCCACTTCATTTAAATCTTTCCAAAAGTCAGGATAGGATTTTTCCACCACCTCCGAGTCCTTAATTTTTAATTCGTCGTCCAACAACAAACACAGTGGAGCAATACTCATGGCAACCCGATGGTCGTCATAGGTCTCAATAAACTCACTTGTTTCAGATAAATCACCCTTTTTAATGATGATTTCATCGTCAGCAAGAATGTCCACTTCAATGTTAAACTTATTCAATTCATCCTTTATTGCTTGGATCCTGTCCGTTTCCTTAATCCTAAGACTTTCTAATCCCGTAAAATGTCCCTCTACACCAAGTCCAGCAACTGTTGACGCTAAAGTTTGGGCCACATCTGGGCAATCAGAAAAGTCATGAATTAGTTTTTCAGGCAATTGAAAATCAGGGTTCTTTTTGATGATGATTTCGTTGTCTAAAAACTGAGTGCTTACACCTAACTTTTCAAATATTTCGACAATGGCAGCGTCTCCCTGTAAACTCTCTTTTTTAAGTCCAATTATTTTTAATTCTGCCGTTTGTGCTAGTGCTACAATTTGGTACCAGTAAGAAGCACCACTCCAATCAGCTTCGATCACGTAGTTTATCGCTTGGTACTTTCCTTCTTTAATCCTGATTACATTGCCATCCCATGTATACTCCGCTCCAAAAAGCGCAATCAACTTTAAGGTCATTGTTAGATAAGGTACAGACGCAATTTTACCTTCTAAGACAATGTTTAAACCTCCACTTAAGGTTG
>JBLIAZ010000146.1:0-6767 GCA_047631875.1 Saprospiraceae bacterium | reverse complement strand
ACGGTTTAGGAATTTCAAAAGTAGTCCGCACAATGCCTAATTTACCAGCAATGATTGGAAAAGGGATGACGGCATATACATCATCAACGAACGTGAGCTCTTCCGAATTAACCACGGTTGAAAAATTGCTTTCTTCCACTGGACAAGCTGTGAAAGTTGACACTGAAGATGACATTGATAAAATAACAGGACTTTCTGGAAGTGGATCAGCTTATGTTTTTTACTTCATGGAGTCCTTGATGAATGCTGCTAAAGACATGGGGTTCAAAGACAATGATGCAAAAAAAATCATCACTCAAACTTTTGAAGGAGCAGTTGAACTGTTCAAACAAAATGATGAAAGCACATCGGAATGGATTAAAAAAGTATGTTCTAAAGGAGGAACCACCATTGCTGCCATTGATTCCTTTGAAAAAAACAAAGTAAAAGAACACATTACCAAGGGAGCGAAAGCAGCCTATAATAGAGCTGTTGAACTTGGGAAAACATAATTATAATATTTACCAGATGATATTTTCTACTGAAACAAAAAACAACGTACTAAAAGACCTGGCAGCACTTATTCTTGAGAACAAACAAGAAATCATTGCCAAAAATAAAATAGACTTAGCACAAGCTGGCGAGATTGACCCTACTCTTGTAGACAGGTTAAAAGTGGACGAAAAAAAGGTAGACGGCATGGCTGCTTCGGTTGAAGATGTAATCACACATGAAGACCCTCAAGGAAAAGTTTTGCACGAGTACACACATCCAAATGGAATGCTAGTACAAAACAGGGTGGTTCCTTTTGGCAACATTTTAATCATTTACGAATCAAGACCTGACGTAACCATAGAGGCTGCTATCACTGCCTTTAAAGGAGGGAATAAGATTTTATTAAAGGGAGGTAAGGAATCAAAAAACTCGAATTTAATATTGGTTGACTTGTGGCATCAAGCTTTGGAAAAAAATGGCATGCCTAAGGACTTTGTGACTTACTTGAACATCAACCGTGAGGAAACTCAAAAATTACTAAAGGAAAACACACACCACTTGGATTTAATTATCCCAAGAGGTGGCGAGGGCTTGATTAATTACATTCGTCAAACCACCTCTGTACCATTGATTATAAGTGGCAGAGGAAATAACTTTGTGTACATCCATAAGGAATGTGATTTTGACATGGCAATTAAAATTGTCCTCAATGGAAAAAGCAGGTTAAGTGTTTGTAATGCGATCGACAAGGTATTAATAGATGAAAACCTGGAGAACTTTGACGATAAAGCTAACCAACTGGTTCAAGCATTAAACGATGCTGACCTGGATGTAATTGCTGACGGAGAGGCCTTGAACAAAGTGAATGGTGTACGACCTATGGCAAAAAATATTTATGCAGAGGAGTTTTTATCTCCAAAAATTTTACTTGGGGTTACTCCTGACAACGAGAGTGCCATAGACGTCATTAATGAGTACTCTGGTGGACATTCGGCAGTAATTGTAACAAGTAACAAAGCCGAGGCTGAAAACTTTCAAAACAAAGTAGATTGCGCTGCGGTATACCACAACGCCTCTTCTCGATTCACGGATGGTGGTCAATTAGGATTTGGAGCTGAAATAGCTATCAGTACACAAAAGCTTCATTTTAGGGGTACAGTAGGTTCTGGTCAACTAGTAAGTAACAAATGGTTCATTGACGGAAGTGGACAAGTAAGAGATTAGTAGCACAAGAGCTTTTGAAATAAAAACATGGCAAAGAAACCGATCATAGTATTGAAAATAGGAACCTCTACTCTTACACAAGGGACGGATACAATTTCTATTGATAAAGTCAGTGATATATCCGATCAAATCTCCGACCTGAGGGAAACTTACGACATCATCATAGTGTCTTCTGGAGCGATAGCCGCCGCGAGGCAATTTAACACACATTATCGAAGTCAAGTAAAGTCAGGAAAAGCACCAACTAACAAATCTTCTTTGTCAGCTATTGGTCAACCAGAATTAATGCGAATATATAACGAAGCCTTTATGGCAGTTGGACTCTACGGAGCTCAGTGCCTCCTTACACACTATGATTTTACAGGAAGAAAATCAAGAGCCAATACAAAAAAAACAATTCTAGATTTGCTTAAACACGATTACATTCCAATCATCAATGAGAATGATACTGTGGCGGTTGAAGAAATTGAACTTGGTGACAATGACCAATTGTCTGCTCTTGTAGCGGTGCTAGTTAAGGCAACAAAGCTAATTATCGCCTCTGACATTGATGGGATTTACACAAAAAACCCAAAAATACATGATGATGCAAGGTTAATTAAAAACGTAAAGAGCTTGGAGCAAGTTAAAAAATACGTCGAGGACATTGATAGTGATCTAGGAACTGGAGGCATGAGAACAAAAATCACTGCGTTTGAAATTTGTACTGGGTATAACATTGAAGTCACCATAGTTAATGGAAGCGTTAAATTATTTTTAGACAAAGTATTAAATGACAAAATAGACCGTACCACTTATAGGTCATAGTATTCACTGTATCAAAAGCTGAACACATGGAAAAGACATTAATTTTAGACGCTAAACAAATAGACCAAAAATTGGAGCGCATGGTGCATCAATTACATGAGGTTTGTTTTAAAGAAGAGGAAATTATCATTTGCGGAATTGAAGGAAACGGAAGCATCATTGCCAACTACATAGCCAGAAAATTAAGCGAAATTTCAGACATTAAACCAACCTTAGCAAGCATCAAAATTGACAAAAAAAACCCCATAGGTCAAGACTGCACATTGAGTATCTCTGACGACGATTACAAAGATAAAACTGTATTAGTAATTGACGATGTATCAAACTCAGGTAAAACTTTAATATACGCTATTAAACACTTTCTAAATCAGCCAATTAAGACATTAAAAACATTAGTCCTGGTAGACAGAAGTCACAACAGGTACCCTGTCCGCGTTGACTTTTCTGGACTTACAATTTCGACCACTTTAAAGGAACACATTGAAGTAAGTTTGGACAGTAATGACAAAGGGATATACTTGATGTAATTCGACGCTATTCAACAAAAGCAACACACCATAAAACTTTCTTTAAAAATATTTGTGATTCTTTTAAGCGTTGGCTTTTTATCCACCGCTCAACAAGAAAATAATGTGCAAACGGAAAACGAAGAAACCACTCAAAAAGAGAAAGATTACAAATGGAAGTTTCTATTAAGTCTTGATGGTAGAAAATCCATTGTATTAGGGGAAAATACAGAGCTTGGGGGCTTAAAAATTGGAGCAACCTTAAACAACAAGTATAAAATGGGGGTTGGCCTTTACTGGATGAAGGAAAACATTGAACGGAACGGAACTCCAGGAGGTGACATCACAAATGCAAAAGGCACTTTGTACTACAAATTTGGCTATACAAGCTTGTTTTTTGAACCCGTCAAGACACTTAGCCGAAGATGGCAATTATCCGCACCATTACATATAGGGAGTGCAGTCATCGAATCCAGGTACTTAAACAACCTTAACGAAAGACAATTATTTATGACAACTAAAGTTCCTTTGTTTGAATTTTCAGGCGTTGCTCAATATAAATTTTACAGATGGTTAGCAGTGGGAACAGGGATTGGATACCGTTCTTTTCTGGTAGAGGACGAAAAATTAAAGCAAGCTTTGAACGCACCTGTCTATATTCTTCAACTAAAAATATTATTCGGTGTAATATGGAAAGCGTTGTTAAATCAAGAAATTGACGATGGCTGGGACGATTAACTTTTCTTCTTCAAACTGAAAAGCACCATCCTTAACCTGTTAATTATTCCGTTTAAGAAATATACTGAACCAGTTTAGCAATCAAGGCTTGCACTTTGTCTTTGTCTTCACCAATCAAATCACCAGCTACAACTTTATCACTAAAACTAACCACTCTAGTACCTCGAAAGGGCATGATAGTAACCATGTGCTCGAGTACGGAAGAACCTCCTTGAGGACCGGGTGAAGTAGCTAAAAAAACTACAGGCTTATCGTTGAATATTTTTCCTCCTTGACGAGACACCCAATCCAAAGATTTTTTTAAAACTGCTGGCATTGAACCATTGTGTTCAGGACTTGATACAATGAACCCATCTAAAGCATGCATTTTTCTTTTAACGCAACCATAGACTCAGGAAAAACCATTTTTTTCTTCTTCATCAAGCCCAAACATGACTGCAGGAAAATCAATAAGAGAAATCACCTCCACCTCGTCCTCGTCCTTGCTGACGCAGTTAGATGCTATTGTAACTAATTTTTGATTGATCGACTGAGAAAAGTTACTTCCAGAAAAGGCTAATATTTTTTTCATGATGAACTAAGTTTAATGAATGTGGTGCGTATTAAGCCACATGTCGAATTTATCGAAAAAGATTCAAAAAATTACTTGTATTCGACTTTACTGAATAAAATTTAACAATTGATGACCTAGCATTCTTACCTAATTTAGCTGAAATTTCAGGTGAATTTAAAACAGCTTGCAGTGCGCTTTGCCAAGCCTCCAGGTTATCGCACAACCAACCATTAGTTTCATGATTCACAATTTGACTGTTAACCCCCACATTGCTCACCATGGCAGGGATGCCTAAACTCATGTATTGCAAAGCCTTAAAGCCACACTTTCCCTGAGCCCACTTATCGTCACGTAATGGCATGACACCCACGTTAAACTGGAGCAAATCATCTATTTCTGTCGTTTTGTTCCATTTTACGAACTTCAAGTAAGGCCTATTAAACTCAGGGGGTAAATCACTTATTATCATCAGAGTAAATTGATGTCGTTTTATCAACTCATCTAAAATTGGCAACAAGTCTTCTACATATTTTAACGTAGAATGAGTACCCGTCCATCCTATCACAAAATCTGAAAAATTATATTTAATCGTACGATTGTGAAGATTATCCGTGTCGATGGTAGTAGGATTCACAACCACATTGTCGTTAAACTGTAATGCGTAAGTTTTCAAATATTCATTCCCAACACTTACCCTATAGGCAGTTTTGCACAAAAAAGGAACTTGACTGTAACTTTTTATGAAAGCATATTTTTTGTTGTTGTCCGCAAAATTTGGTAACCAGATAGCGTCGTCAAAATCATAAATTATTTTCCGCCGCAGTATTTTTGTGAAGACAAAAATTAAAAATTTGATACCCGCAGGATAAATTTCGCGGTGTACAAAAATGAAATCGTATTTAAAGCAGGTGAATAACAATAACCACCTACTCACTACCCCTTTAATCAAAAACCACAACTTAGCATAACTCTCCCCCTTCACATAAAGGATATCCCACGCTTTTGATTCCCAAAATGGCTCCACTTTATATTTAATGCCATTTTCATCAAGTGCGTTAAAATACTGCTCAAAACGAAAACGTTGACTGGCCGCAGTACCAAATGGATATGGTGTTAAAAATAAAATCATAAGATTTTAACATCACCATCAGCCACTTTAAAAACGGCGTGTTCAGAATTAATTCTTTTCAAGATCCGCTCAGTCCTCAGCGCATCCGTGTCTGTAATGAAAATTTGACCAAACTCATTGCTGTTAACTAACTCTAGTAGCTGTCCAACTCTTTTTTCATCCAGTTTATCAAAAATATCATCTAGTAACAAAATAGGTGTTTGCCTTTTAATATCCTTTAAAAATTCTAACTGTGCTAACTTTAAAGCGATCAAATACGTTTTTTGCTGACCTTGAGATGCAAACTTTTTTACTGGATTATCCTTTAAAGTAAATGACAAATCGTCTTTGTGAATTCCTACATTCGAGAATTGTCGTTGAATGTCTTTTTGCACACTCTTGTTTAGCAATTCTTGAAAATCATCATCAATCAATTGACTTTCATAATTTAAGCCTACCTCCTCTTTTGAATTCGATATTCTTTGATAATACTTTTGAAAAACAGGAATAAACCCTTTTGTGAGCTCAATCCTTTTTTGCAAAATCACATAACCTAAACTCACCAATTGCACATCCCAAACATCAAGTTGCTCCTGACTGAACGTTCTTTCCTTGGAAAAATACTTAAGCAAAGCATTCCGATGAGCAAGGACTTTGTTGTACTGCAATAGTGTTTCTAGATATAACTTGTCGTATTGTGCTAAGATTCCGTCTAAAAATTTCCTTCTTAAATCGCTCCCTTCCGTTATTAAATTCCGGTCAGTAGGTGAAATAATGACCAACGGAAATTCACCAATGTGATCCGCTAGTTTTTCGTATTCTTTTTTATTGAGCTTAAAGACTTTCTTTTGACCTTTTTTAATTCCGCAATGCACATGGAAATTCTTACTATCCTTTTCAAACACACCTTGAGTCAATAAAAAACTCTCCCCCGTTTTTACGTTTTGAGAGTCAATAGGATTTAAAAATGATTTGCAAAAAGTCAGGTAATAAATAGCGTCCAGAAGGTTGGTCTTACCCTCACCATTGTCTCCCACTAAACAATTTATTTTTGGATTAAACGATAGTTCAAGTCCTTCGAAGTTTTTAAAATTTACAATACTGATATTTTTCAAAAACATCTTTCCAAATTAAAAGATTTTGTAATAATTCAGGACACGAAACTTTATAAACTACTTATTTAAGTCCTTTTTTACTTGCACCATTTCAACAGCTGTCACTGCAGCTTCCACACCTTTGTTTCCGTGCTTACCTCCACTCCTGTCTTTGCTCTGCTGAATGTTATCGTCTGTCAGTACGCAAAATATAACAGGCACATCGCCCTTGATATTTAATTCCTGAATTCCGTATGTAACAC
>JBLIAZ010000145.1:0-6781 GCA_047631875.1 Saprospiraceae bacterium | reverse complement strand
CTCCTTCATTTAACATCAACGCTTTTCCAATGATGAACTCTTGGTCTTCAGGAATAAAAATCGGCACCACTGGACGTCCAAACCTTAAATAAACTGGACCTTCATGATTTGCAATGGCAATTGTAGCAGCTTTAGTTTGATTATAATCACAAGTATTAATTACCGTCATACCTGGCAACATTTTCATTAAACCAACATCTTCCAAAATTTGATGTGTCGCTCCGTCTTCACCTAAAGTCAACCCCGCGTGAGAAGCACATATTTTTACATTTTTATTAGAGTAAGCTATTGATTGTCTTATTTGATCGTACACCCTACCTGTTGCGAAATTGGCAAAAGTTCCAGTAAAAGGAATTTTACCTCCAATTGCTAATCCAGCTGCAATTCCTACCATGTTAGCTTCCGCAATTCCAATTTGGAAAAACCTTTCCGGAAACTTATCGATAAAGGCATTCATTTTCAAAGAACCAATTAAATCGGCACAAAGTGCTACCACATCTTTGTTTTGCTCACCTGCAGCTACTAGTCCAGCTCCAAATCCCGACCTAGTGTCTTTGTTTCCTAAAATTTCAAATTTTTTCATGCCTTTTAAATTGAGTTGTACGAGCTGCAAAAATATTATTTACAAACTTATTCTTACCGATTTTCCTGATTTAATTGTGAATTCTTTTTCAACAGTTTGAAATGACCTGTCACTGTGTTTTGAACGATAAACTACCAAGTAGTTTCCTGGTAGTAAATCTAGCATTTCCGAAGGTTGATCCACATTCAAATTATAGATCAATTCCAATGACTCTTTTGATTTGACATACACCGATCCATATCCTCCTGTCATGATGTTAAAAAACACCTTCCCTGCCACCGGAACCTCAAAAACCACCTCTTCGCCTTGACTAACCTCTAGCTGTTTAATTAACCTTGGCAAACTTAGCACTTCAACATCGTACGTCCCTACCAAATATCTAATTCCAACTCCTGACTTTTGATGATTTAAAGTATTACAGTCACCTTTTACTTTTATTACTGCCTCATAAGCAATGTTTTTTCGGCCAGGAGTTTTTATCAATAAAGAACCTTGTGGCGTTTCGATAGGAATTATGTTATGCTGAGCTGGTTTTATGATGACGTTCTCTACTGTCACTGATGGGATCGTATGCACCTTAATTCTATACCTCAATGACGGATCAATTCCCAAAGTATCTGGCAACCCTACAATGTTCATCGTATGGATATAATTGTATTTAATTTCTCCGGTATGTTGATCGTAAAAAGTCATGTTCACATTTGTTTCCAATGCACGACCATTCACATCTAATAAATTAACTTGACAAGTAGTGTTGTTTAGCGCTTCAGATAGCACCAAAGACAAAACTGTTTTAAACTGCTCCTTATCCTTCGCATCATAATAATTACCAATGCAATAAAAGTGTTTTTTATAATCATCAATAACACCTACACCAATTACAAACGGTTTCAAAAAAACATCATTTTTACGTAAAGCTCGAGCTATTGCACAAGGATCACCGTCACAAGCTTCAATACCATCCGTGATCAGCACTATGACATTTCTACAATTTGAACAAGGAAGGAAGTCGTCTTTTGACAACTCCAACGACCTCGCAATCGGAGTCGTACCTTTTGGAACTACTGCTTTAATAACATGTTTAATTTCCTCTATGTTGTCGTTTCCAAAAGGAACTTCCAAATGAGTATCCTCACAATCTTGGGATCTGGAATTAATGTTCGACCTGTTACCATAAACCCTCAGCGCTAACTCTAAATTTTCAATATCTTTAAGACTGTCTAAAGCTTCCGAAAATAATTTTTGAGCGACGTCAATTTTGGACTCACCACTGAAGTGCCCAAACATGCTTTGAGAAGCATCAAAAATAAATAGAATCCTGGTAGTTTCGGGAATTTTAGCAGAGTCTACTTGAGCATTGCTTAATCCCACAAATGCAAAAAGAAAAACAAACAACAAACTCAATAGTCGATTCATGTGTTTACTTAAACAACTAACCTGCCAACTCCCACGAGCAAGATTTTATTTACGGGAGTTCTAAAAATTGCTTTTTCTTCGTTAATCTTTAAAATTAAAAGCCTCACATACTCATGTATGCTGCGTTTTTAATTTCTCGTTCGCCTCAATAAATCTAACTTTTAGAACTCCCCTTTAATAACTGTAAATGACAAATATCACACTCAGCTTAATAATCCCCTAAAGTCTCTGCATTTTGAGCCAAAGCTGAAGCTGTTTGCTCGTCACTAGGCGCTTTTCCATGCCATGCATTTCCATCCATCATGAAATTTACTCCATTACCCATGATAGTTGTCATCAACATCAAAACAGGTTTTCCATTACCTGACATTTCCTTCGCTTTGTTGAACCCAGCAATTAATTGAACAATGTCATTTCCGTTCACCTCTAATACATCCCATCCAAAAGCCTCATATTTTCCTTTAAGGTCTCCCAAACTTAAAATATCATCACACAACCCATCAATTTGAGCATTATTGTAATCGATAGTAGCAATGATGTTGTCCATTTTATTGTGAGCAGCATACATTACAGCTTCCCAAACTTGACCTTCTTGCTGTTCTCCATCGCCCATCAACACATATACCTTTTTGTCATCTCCAGCCATTTTTTTCACTGACGCAATACCTAATGCAGCAGATAAACCTTGACCCAACGAACCAGACGCTATACGAATTCCAGGTAAACCTTCATGTGTAGTAGGGTGACCTTGTAACCTTGAATTTAATTTTCTGAAAGTTGCCAATTCTGCCACCGGAAAATAACCCGTCCTAGCTAATACGCTATACCAAACAGGTGAAATATGTCCGTTTGATAAAAAGAATAAATCTTCTCCCTCACCGCTCATGTTAAAGTCAGCAGCGTTATGCTTCATTATTTCATTGTATAAAACCACAAAATACTCTGCACAACCTAACGACCCACCTGGATGTCCGGAGCTTACAGCATTAACCATTCTTACAATGTCTCTTCGTACTTGAGACGTAAAATCTTGTAATTCTTCTATCCTTGACATGAGTATGTTTTTGTGCCAAAAGTAAAACTTTTACACCGCTCCTGTAAGGATGTTTAAAACTTTTGACAAAAAAGAAATAAAAAACAATTTGACATGAAAGCAAAAGAGCTCAAAACCCATGATCACACTTATTATGTGATGATATGTTTTGAGCTCTTACACCTTATATTTAGTACTAAATTCTACTCTGTCAACAATTTAAAACCACGCCCATGCATGTTCACGATTTCAACCGAAGGATCAAACTTGAGGTATTTTCTTAATTTGGTGATATAAACATCCATTGACCTAGCATTAAAATAACTATCGTCTCTCCAAATTTTGTTAAGTGCTACCGAACGCTCCATCACATCATTTTTATTTTCACACAATAACTTCAGCAACTCAGCCTCTTTACTAGTTAATTTTTGTTCCAAGTCATTACCCTCAAGCAAACGTTTATTGTAATCAAAATTCAAACTGCCAATTTCAAAAATAGATTGGTTAACCACAGCAGGAGCGTCTTTCCCATGAGTCCTTCTTAAAATTGCATTTACTCTTAATAGCAACTCCTCCATGCTGAATGGCTTAGTCATGTAATCATCTGCTCCCGATTCAAAACCTTCAATTTTATCAGTCTTTAATGACTTTGCTGTCAGAAAAATTATCGGGATTTGCTTGTCCAAATTTCTAATTTCTTTTGCTAGTGTAAAACCATCCTTGATTGGCATCATCACATCCAGCACACATAAATCAAACTTTCCGTTTACAAATGCTTTCGCTCCTTTGTCACCGTCCACCTCAAGTTGAGTATTAAAACCTTTAGCAATTAAATATTCCTGAAGTAAGCCTCCTAAATTCTTGTCATCTTCTACTAATAATACGTTTCTTTTTTCACTCATAATTCTTTGTTTTTATATTACGTTTTTTGGCAAGCTCACTGTAAACACTGTTCCACTCCCAATTTTACTATTTACTTTAACCGAACCCTTATGCCCCGAAACCACAGCTTTCACATAATTAAGCCCTAACCCAAACCCTTTTACATTGTGTATGTTACCTGTGGGTACACGGTATAATTTGTCAAATATTTTACCTAATTCGTCTTTGGCAATTCCAATCCCATTATCCTTTACCTCAATCACCATATTACCTTCGAAGTTGCTTGTATTTACCTCAATATCAACTTCTTCTGAATATTTTATAGCGTTGTCAATTAAGTTTCTGATCACATTACTTAAATGAAATTTATCTGCAAATATTTCGTCTTCCAACGCTTCCAACTTTACAACAATCCCTCCCCCTTTTTGGTTGGCATGAACTTCCATTTTATCAACCACCTCCTCCACAACTTCATGTATGCCAACCCATCCTTTCTTTAATTTCAATCCTCCTTTGTCCAATACTGCCGTTTGTAACACATTCTCAACGAGGGTTTCTAGTCTTTTATTTTCCTCTCTTATCACATTTACAAAATGAACCGTTTTTTCTCTGGTTTTTGAGACCGAATCATCGTTTAAAACTTCACATGCCAGCGAAATAGTGGAAATTGGAGTTTTTAATTCGTGCGTCATGTTATTAATGAAATCAGTTTTAATAACTGCCATTTTCTTTTGACGAATGATCGTCGTAAACGTAATCCAAAACACCACGATCAAAGCAAACATGAATACGGCCGAAACAAAAACAACCAAGCCCAGCGACTGCAATAAGAATCCTTTTTCGGTCGGAAAATACAACACCATGTATTCTTTACTCGCAAAAAAATCATTGGGAAAAAGTTTCATTTTGTGAGGAGACGAAAACAAGTCTGCTGCCTCCACATCCTTGTCCTTCAATAAAATTTTATGAGCGCCAATTACCCCCAATTTAAATTTAGTGTTGATCCCGTATGTTGCTAACTCTTGTTTTACTACATCATTTAAAAAATGCGGGTCAATTCGTTGTGCCGTTGACTTTAAATAAAAAGAATTAAAATCCTTTACTAAATCATTAATCACGGACTGTGGCTTTTCTGTTTCTAAATCTTCTTGCACTGTTTTTTCAACCAAGTGCCCCTGTTCGTCTACATAAGTTTGAACGGTTCTTCTCACCAAGTCACCTTTGCTGTTTTCAAAAACAGATTCTTCCTGAATAGTCAGCGCAAAATTGCGACTGTTGACGACCAAAGAATCTTGAAAATTCAAATATTTTTGACTTTGTGTTGAAGTGACTGTTTTCGGTGAAGAAGTCAACCCCATACTCTCGTAGCGTTCCAGTTTAAAAACAGCCGTACTCATTGCTTTATGAACGTTCTTTTTAAACTCTTGCTCCTTGATTGCAATAGCTTCATTCAGCCAAAAAATTTCAACAAATACTAGTCCCGAAATAGCCAAAGCCATTACAGTCATCAGTATTTTTAAATTATTTTCTTTCATGGATTATTTGTGGTTGACTGCAAAACATCAACCGAAGGCTTCAAATATAGTCAGAGAATCGCGTATAGCGTCCTCCTTAACTTTTTTTATGAACGAATTACTGAGGATGCTCCAGCTTTCATTAAGCTTTCAATTTCTTCCACTTCCACTGGAATATCAGCCATCAAATCAATCGGGGAATCATCGTTAATTAAAATATCGTTTTCAATTCTAACTCCAATACCTTCTTCTAAAATGTATATTCCAGGTTCGCAAGTAAGTACCATTCCGTTTTGAAATTCTTTACCTCTATCTCCCACATCATGTACGTCTAATCCCATAAAATGTGAAGTACCATGCATGAAATATTTTTTGAACAAAGGCTCCTCTGGGTTCTGATTACTGATTGCTTTATTTGTTAGCAAGCCAAGTCCAATCAATTCCAATTCCATTTGGTAAACAACAGCGGCTTGTAGTTTCTTTAAAGTACTTCCCACAACCATTTGTGTCCGAGCCTCTTTAAATACACGAAGTACCGCATTGTATACTTGTTTTTGTCTCTTGGAAAAAACACCATTAACAGGAATCGTCCTGCTTAAATCCGATGCATAATTACCATATTCAGCACCAAAATCTAACAAAATTAAATCACCATCCTGACACACTTTATTGTTGTCAATATAATGCAACACACAGGCATTTTTTCCTGAAGCAACTATTGGACTATAAGCATGAGTATTGGCCTTTTTACAAATAAACTCGTGTGTAATTTCAGCCTCTATTTCATGTTCTCCTATACCAGGTTTTACCACCGACAACACTCTTTCAAATGCCGATTTAGTTATCGCACACCCCTCTTTAATTAAGTCAATTTCTTCTTTCGATTTAACGGTTCTAAGCGCAGCGAGCATTGGAGTAACAGATTTAAACTGATGCTTTTTATGCTCTATTTTGAACTCACTAACAAACCTGTCATTTCTTGACTTAACAGGTGAGAATGCTCTCTCATTTTCATTTTGATTATAGTACACCAAAGAATGATTGTCAAAAGCTTCCTTCAAATAAGGCTTCAAATCACTCAACCATTTTACATTTTTAATTCCAGAAACCGCAACAGCTTCCTCCTTTGAATACTTATGTCCCTCCCAAATTTGAATATGCTTATTGGTTTCTTTAATGAATAACACCGCCTTGTCAAATTCATTTTCAGCGCTTGGATCCAGCACGAACACCGACTCCTCTTGGTCAACACCTGTCAAATAAAAAAAATCGGAATCTTGCCTGAAAGGAAAATAGCAATCCCCGTTTCTAGGCATCAAATCATGACTATGAATCACAAGTATCCCCGACGTA
>JBLIAZ010000144.1:0-6785 GCA_047631875.1 Saprospiraceae bacterium | reverse complement strand
ACTTACCGTATCAACCGACTTACGTGGAAATAGGTAATTGCCCTAATTTATATTATGTCAATTTTGAAAGAACTTTCCGACCTGATTCTGTAGTATTATATGATTTACCTAAACATCAAGATAAGAGCGATGGATGGAGTTACTCATTGGCCAATAATGAATTTGGCGAGAATCAAAACCTGGTGTATCTAGAAATAAGAAATGTGAAAAATATTGAGTCTATGAAGCTTTATGAAAATGATGCAACTCACAGTTTAAATTCATTAAAAAAAATAATTATTGACAGCGTTGATATTTCTGATGAGAATTTCCTTGAAAAGGCCATGAATTTGGAAGAGGCTAATTTGAATAATACTAAACTGAAGAAGTTGAATTTACATAACTCGTCAATGCTGTCTTCTTGTGATGTTACTCAAAATAATGACTTGGAGTGCGTTCGTGTCGCGGATTTAACTTTAGCTAAGACCAGTTCAAATTACCAGAAAGAAGACAAAGCGACATGGAGCGAGGCAGCTTGTGAAGATGTACAATCAATAAATTTAAATCATTTATTGAACTATTCGATGTCTCCTAACCCAAGCACGGGAAGGTTTTTGCTCAGCGGCCAATTAAGAATAGATAAGGTTACAGTTTACGATCAGTCTGGAAGATTGGTTCAGTCAATTAATCCATCAATTGATCAAAAGCAAGTTGAAGTTCAACTAGAAAAAAGCGGTATTTATTTTATTCATGTACAGTCTGGAGGTGCTACCCAAGTTTTAAAATCAGTTGTGGTAATGTAAAGCTGACTCAGTAGAGATTGAAAAACTGCTATTTAATATCAAACCTCCTCGGTTCGAACTTTCGTTCTCGTCTTGGCGGAAAACAAAAAAGACCACTATAAATAGATTGCAAGACTGACTCCGTCTGACTTGGCGATCACGAATTCCGAAAGCAAGCCCACCGATTATACTAATCGATGGGCTTGCTTTCTTCGTTAACCTTACGGAGCTGTTTTCGAACCTATTTCTTGAGGTCTTAAGTGGTGAAGAAAATTGAGGTAAATTTCCTTTTAATTTTTAGATGGAATATGGTTAGCATTAAAACTTGTATCCTAAATTTAGGCCTCCCCATTTCCATATCATGTCTGTTGTGGACTTGCTGCAAATGCAGACACAGTGTTATCATCAGTCGACATACAAAAAATGCAGGTCAAGATTATATCAGTCAAGATTTTTGTTTACCAAGTGATTCATGTTATGATTTTACAATATCAAATCCATTTCGCTTGGATTGGTGCTCATCGCAATTTAACATAGAATAAATATTATTGGACAACAAACAGTCAATTTCATATGTATACTCAAAGATTTTTCAATCTGGTGTTTACTCGCTATTTATATTAAAAATAGGAGGTATACAAAACGGCTCTATGTCTAATTACATTCCTGGTGAAAACTACCCTCAAATTTTTACAAAAATATCATGTCCATCAGGAGGAGTGGAAAATGGTGAGTTTTCCTTGGTAAACACCATAACTGAAGAAATTTTAGTTAGTAATTCTGAAGTTGATGGAAAAACAAATTATACAGATAATTTTTGCAACAATCAGATCATTACGTCATTTGATGACAAAAATGAAAACATTGAATTCACTTTGTTTCCAAATCCGAACAATGAAATATTCATGATTAAATCATCAAATTCGAATAGTGAAGATTATTCAAATTCAATTATTAATTCTACAGGACAAGAAGTCTACAATGACCATGTAAAAGGCAATACAGAAATTAATATTGAAGGGCTTACAAGTGGTGTGTATTGTATAAAATTAACTTCCAAATTGGAATCTAATTCCATAAAATTTATTCTATTGTAGTTTAGAATTAAGAGACTTAACGCGACATTCCTTGCTAAGAGCTTAGTATCGAAGCTAAATCTTCCCTCAAAAAGTTCGACATTTCACCCGTCTCGGGTACAGAGGGATGAAAAGCCTGATAACGGAAGTTATCGGGCTTTTTTGTTTTTAATATTTAGTGAACCAAGCTCGCTTGAGTGAAATGAAATGAAATATTAAAAACAAAAAAAGGAAGATGCGCAGCAGATTCAGCTTTTCATCTTCAAAATGACCCGCTGGGACTCGTGACCGAAGGGAACAATTCTTGCAAAAAAAACTACTCCTCCCCTTACTTTTTTAAGTAGAATTAATACTTTTGGTATCATGAAAAAACTAATTTCACTACTGACTATAATACCTCTTTTAGGAATTGCACAAGACTACGAAATTGCAAATTGGTACAACTTTAAAAAAGGAACTGTTTGCTTAACTTTTGACGACGGAAACCCTGATCACCCTAACAATGTAATTCCTGCCCTTAACTCTAAAAGGTTAGTCGGCACTTTCTTTATCAATAAAATGGGGAATTACTCGTGGGCTGTAAATGCTATTTCAAACGGGCACGAAGTCTCAAACCATACTTTAGGTCATTTACATTTACCGACTTTAGACACCAATCTATTAAAGAGTGAAATCACAGATTTTCAACAAGTTTTAGCAACAGTACTGGGAACTCAAATTAACACCCTGGCTTATCCATATGGTGAAGGCGGAGAAATTGATTCCTCCTTTTTTTACATTCAAGATACCATTGCAAAAACACACATTGGCGCTCGTGCTGTCACGCAACCCATAAATGACACCGCTTACTTTTATGATTTCGCACAAACTGATAGAGCATACTATCAGGTTAATACCATCCACATGAGTAACAACATGATTGGATATGACTCCACCTTCCAAAAAGTAATGACTTACGGTGGGCTGATGACTTACATGTTTCACAACGTGGGAACTGCCGGAGGGTTTGACAACATAGGACTACCAGAGTTCGACATGTTTTTGGACACTTTAAAAGGTCATGAATCCAACATTTGGATTGCTACTTTTGAGCAAGCAATCAAATATCATCGTGAGAAAAAAGGAGCGCTATTAACCACTAAATCAGCACCTTTTGCCATTGGCAATACATGGTCACTGACTTTAACCGATGCTCTTACCGACTCCATTTACAACCATGAATTATCAATTAAACTAGCTATTCCTTCACCGATCACAGGGGTTTTGGCTGCTTATCAAAACAGCATCGCAATCCCATTTCAAATAATAAACGACTCCATTGTTTTCAATGCCTTACCTGATGGAGGAGACATTCTATTTGACGTAGTAAATTGTGTTCAACCATCAGACTCAATTGTAGTAATTGGTTCCACCACGTTTTGCACTCCAGACAGTGTAATTATTGAAGCGCATTATAATTCGAATTACAATTATGCTTGGTTTAAAAACGGGTTGTCATTTGGTACTGATACCAATAAAATAGCTGTGATGGAAAGTGGTGAATTTTATTCAATAGTATCCTTAAGTGGATGCCCAAACTACAGCATAAAAACTACCGTTACCATCACTGGTGTTTGTGGGGTTCCTGAAGCTGATTTTACAACAAGCACCCTCAAAGAATTTTTAAACAAAGAAATTACCTTCACTAGTACGTCCACTAATTTGTATGGAGGTGAGACGTTTTATTGGGATTTTGGAGTGGGTGCAAGTTTAAGTCCTGGTCTTTATGGAGCCGGTCCTATTAAGGTATCGTATTCAACTTCAGGTTTAAAATCTGTTTCGTTGACCGCAACTGGATCCGTTGGGCCTGGGATCATGACCAAAACGGATTATATCGAGGTTGCAGCTATGGGCGTATGCGACATTTATCGAGAAGATTTCAACGATGAATTTGATTGGAATTACGTCGGTTGTTATTGTGACTACTCGGCTGCCATTGTAAATGATGCTTTTAGAATCACCACAAGTGACACCATTGCAGACCAGTGGTTCTGGGTTGGATGGTGGTTCAATGACAGCATCTCGGACACGACACAGCTAGCGCCATTGGATTTTAGTGATCCATTGCATTTCCCAGTACTTAAAATTAGAGCCAAAGCTAGTGACACTTGTCGTTTGGCATTTAGCCTGGCAGACACTGCTGGAAATTCTACCGCTGGAATTACAATAAATCAAACCGCTTATATAGATGTAACAACGGAATATCAAAACTTTGAAGTAGACTTTTCTACTTTGTTTTACTACGAATGGTCATCTCCTGTAACCAATTTAGATTCTACCCAAATTGCATACTTAAAGATGAGTATCAATGGTGGTTATAAAGGTTTTTCATTTACAAACAGCTTTGGGCAATTTGTAAACAAGCAATTTGATGGACATGTAGACGTCGATTGGATTTCAATTGGAGAAAAATGTGAGATGGATTCGTTGATAGCTAACATTGTACTGCCTGACACCGTGTGCATAAATCAAACATTCAACGTTTGGAATCATTCTATTCCTGGTTTAATTGGTGCTCAATTTAAATGGACATTTGATGCTGCCTCTACAGTTTCTGACACTTTAACTGATGATGAATTACCGATGCCTCTGAGTTACACTTCTGCTGGAACAAAAACAGTTACCATAGAGGTTACTACCTCAACAGGGAAAATAGTAACTGTGAGCGAAAAAATTCATGTGAGAGACTGCACTGTCAGTGTCAATGAACTTGCTAATCAGTTAACAACATCCTTTGTTAATCCGATCAGTAGTTTCATTTCTGGCAAAGTAGATTCAAACAAAGAGCAAGAGGGATCTGTTATATTAACTGACATGTCGGGAAAAATAATTTTTAGGCAAAACGTTCATTTCAATGCTGGATCAAACGATTTATACTATGGTAATCTTGATTTATCGAACGGAATTTACTTTTTAACTATTTACACACCAACAAATAAGCAGCAGGTTAAATTAGTTTGTACTGGGAAGTAGAAGGTGGTTAAAATTGAATTTGATGTACCTCTCAAATTGACCCACGTGGACTCAAGATTGCAGTGAGCAATTCCCCTAATTTAATTTCTATCTGATATAACCCTGCTCTTAAATTCACGGTGAATTTTTTGACGTATCTCGATGTCATAATTCCTAAAAGTCAAGGATTTTCTCCTCTGCTCCACCATTTGTTTTTTCAATAATAAGTACTGGGATTCCAGATCGTTCCGCTTCCCGCTTTCAAATAATATTTCAATGCTTTTTACCTGATTATGCCACCCCAAACGTGCCCTGCATCTTATCTCTTTGTGTGCTTTGGAATGCTCAACCAAGTACTCATTTACAAAAACTTTACCTGGAGAGTTTACATCGTATTTACCAATAAAAAAATCTAAGAGATTGTTAATGACAAATTTTATCTCAATTGTTTTCGTACCTGATTTTATTATTCTCTGTAACTGGTTTATGATCACATTTGACAAAAAGTCTCCAGTTTTATCTGATGAAATCAGGTCTACTTCAATAGCAACATATTTAAACGACAAAAAGTAAAAATAACTCACTCTTGTCATGCACATGTTTACTTTTAGGTGTTGAGACAACACCAAATTATAAAATGCCAACTCAATAAGTACGCTCGCTTTCTCAATCCATTCCGCATCGTTGAAAACCGACATAAGACCTTCCAAAAAACCAGGAGCCTTTCCAAACACGGATATGCTTGGATTCAGAACAGATTCATGAGATTCATTTAACTTCAGCTCTTTCCCAACCGTTCTTACCTTTTTAAAAATAGGAATCCCTAAAAACCTAACCTCTTTTATGATTCTCGTTTTATTATTCATCTGTCAAAACTTCATCATTCTCCTTTTTTGACCTCTTATCTCGATATGACAACCCAAACCGAAGTTCTACGAACAAATAAGGCTGCTTACCGGTGATGTTGTCATTAAAAACATAACCGACATTAACCTCAGGCAGCAAACTAATTTGCCTAATAGTCCGATCCCACAGAACGAAGCCAACTCCTGGCTTCAACAATACTGTGGACCCTGCTCCCAGTTGTTTGCGATAATGGGTTCCCAACAAAAAATAACCATGTAACGTGGTTCTTAGTTTTATGGGAACTGTCCCGTAGTGCCGAAATGGATTTGCTTTTACCTGAAGTTGGATATCCAGTACTTCAGGGTGCAATTCAATGTTTGTTCCTATCGCCCTAAAAAACTTGTGGGCTATGCACGAATTATAACCAGACAAGTACTCAACTCCAAGTGTGGGTACAAACTTGTACTGTTCACTCCAATTAGCACCTCCCTTTACGGAATAAAAATCCATTCTCCACCCCCACTGCCCATAAGCTGCGGTGCTCAATAACATACAAATAATAAAAATACGCTTCACTATCATCTCAAATTACCTCTTCCCCTAACTTCCATTGAATAACCTTTTTTACACTTCCGTCTTTCTTATAAAACAGCTCCTTACCATCTTTAAAGTTGTTTATCAATGTGCATTCAGATTTTACCTCTCCATTTTTATAATAAAAAATGAGTTTTCCGTGACCTACGCCATTAACCTCCTCCTGGTCTAGGGATTTTTGGCCATTCCTGTAGTACCTATATAAATAGCCTGTAGAGTTCAAGTTTTTGTATGTTGCCTCAGCATCATAGGTGACGTACTTTCTAGAGGATTTCACTTCGATGTATTTGAGGATTTCTCTGCTTTCCTTGTTGATGTGCAGGTATTGTTCCTCTTCAAGGACTCCCCTTTTATAGAAAAAATCCCAACTTTCTATTAATGTGTCATTCATGAGTGTCTCCTTGCTTTTTAGTCTTCCTTGCTTATCGTATTTAACTGATACACCTGTTAACTGACCATTGTTGTAGGTTAAACTATCCTCCACTTGACCGTTTCTGTACCAGGAAAGGTAAGTTCC
>JBLIAZ010000143.1:0-6786 GCA_047631875.1 Saprospiraceae bacterium | reverse complement strand
GATTGCAGCTGGAAATTGACGGTCAAGAAGTTTGGAGCAGGTTGATAGGATCTTTCAATGCCTATAATTTATTAGCTGTGTACGCAGCAGCCATTTTATTGGAAGAGGAAAAAATTCAAACACTGACAAGTTTAAGCACATTGAGTTCAGTGGAAGGAAGGTTTCAGCACTTTAAATCCGAAAACAACACGATTGCAATTGTAGATTATGCACACACGCCGGATGCTTTAAAGAAAGTGCTGGATACCATTGGAGACATTCGTGAAGGAGCCGAAAAAGTGATTACTGTAGTGGGTTGTGGAGGAAACAGAGACAAGGAAAAAAGAGCAATTATGGCGAAAATTGCGTGTAGGTTAAGTGACCAAGTTATTTTGACTTCGGACAATCCTCGTGACGAGAATCCAGAGGCAATCATTAACGAAATGAAAATTGGATTAGAGGCTACAGACTTGAAAAAAGTATTGTCCATTACTGATAGATCTGAAGCAATTAAAACAGCTTGTATGCTTTCCAAGGGAAATGACATTGTGCTTGTAGCTGGAAAAGGGCATGAAAAATACCAAGAAATTCAAGGAGTAAAACATCCTTTTGACGATAAAGAAACTTTAGAGGAATCATTTAAAATGTTAGGCAAGTAATGTTATACGAATTATTTCAATACCTCCAAAACGAGCTGAACTTCCCTGGAGCAGGTGTATTTCAGTACATCACCTTTAGGGCAGGAATGGCGATCATTCTGTCTTTGATTATTTCAATGTTGTTGGGCAAAAGAATCATACGCTTGTTGCACAAATTACAAGTGGGTGAATCCGTACGTGATTTAGGCTTGGATGGTCAAAAAGAAAAAGAAGGAACACCAACCATGGGAGGATTGATAATTCTTTCAGCCATCATCATCCCAACGTTATTGTTTGCTAGACTTGATAATATATACATCATTTTGCTGCTAATTTCTACTGTGTGGTTGGGAGCAATTGGATTTGTAGATGACTACATTAAAGTATTTAAAAAGAACAAGGAAGGACTTCATGGGAAAGCAAAAATCGTAGGGCAAATTGGGATAGGATTAATTGTAGGCTTGACCTTGTTTTTTCATGACCACGTGGTGGTGGTGGAAGATGTTCAAACCAAGTACGAAATGGTGGGTGAGCAAGTGGTAAAAACTACCAACGACTTAGACGGAACAAAGTCCATGGTAACCAGCATTCCATTTTTGAAGGACAACCAATTTGATTACGGTTCATTGATAGCTTGGACAGGTCTTGATCCTGTAGATTGGGCTTGGTTGGCCTTCATTCCAATTGTGATATTTATTGTGACGGCAGTGTCCAATGGAGCAAATTTAACCGATGGGATTGATGGGTTAGCCACAGGTACATCGGCAATAATTGGAGTGACATTGGCCATCATGGCATACGTCTCGGGTAACGTGTTTTTTGCTGATTACTTAAACATCATGTACATTCCTCATGCCGGAGAGTTGGTGATATTCATGGGCGCATTCATTGGCTCGTGCATTGGATTTTTATGGTACAATGCTTATCCGGCTCAAGTTTTTATGGGGGATACAGGAAGCTTGTCCTTAGGAGGAATCATTGCGGTATTTGCAATCGCTATTCGAAAAGAATTATTGATTCCCATTATCTGCGGAATCTTTTTATTGGAAAATTTAAGTGTGGTGTTACAAGTGGGCTATTTCAAGTACACTAAAAAGAGATCAGGAGCTGGAAAAAGAATTTTCTTGATGGCTCCTTTGCATCATCATTATCAAAAGAAAGGCATGGCGGAAGCTAAAATTGCAAGCAGGTTTTGGATCATAGGGATATTGTTAGCCATTTTATCCATCGTGACATTGAAATTGAGATAGCAATGGAAAAACTGGTGGTGCTAGGAGGAGGTGAAAGTGGAGTAGGAGCAGCCATTTTAGGAAAAAATAAAAATTTTGAGGTGCTGTTGTCGGACAACGGCACCATCAAAAATAAGTACAAAGACGTTCTTTTATATAATGAAATCGAATTTGAGGAGGGAGGACACGCTGTGAGCCGAATCATGGAAGCCAACGTGGTGGTAAAAAGCCCTGGAATTCCTGATAAATCACCATTAATTCAGCAACTAAAAAGGAAAGGTATTCCGGTTATTTCTGAAATTGAATGGGGAAGCAGGTATACTAAGGCTAAGTTGGTTGGCATTACGGGAAGTAATGGAAAAACGACCACGAGCTCTTTAGTTTATCATTTGTTGAAAAAAGCAGGTCACAAAGTGGGGTTAGCTGGAAACATAGGATTCAGTTTTGCGTGGCAAGTGGCGGAAAATGATTTTGACACCTATGTGCTGGAGTTAAGTAGTTTTCAATTGGATGACATCGATAGCTTAAAAATGGACATCGCTGTGTTACTGAATGTAACTGCTGACCATTTGGACCGTTACGATTATAAATTGCAAAACTACGTGGATTCCAAGTTCAGGATTTTAAACCGAGCGGATGAAAAGTCGGTACTGGTTTATTGCATGGATGATGCTACAGTGGTTAAGAATTTAGAAACGACAACTTACCTTGGGAAAAAGCTTTCCTACAGTTTGGGTGAACCAACTGATGCTAATGTGAAGGAAGAGAAACTAGTAAGTGACTTGGGTTTTACGATGCCAGTACAAAATTTGTTGATAAAGGGAAGACACAACGTGTTAAACACTTTAGCAGCAGTGTTGGTTAGTCAGGAAATGGGACTAAGTGTGGAGCAAATTGAAAATGGATTAACCAGTTTTCAAGCCATTGAGCACAGGTTGGAAAAAGTGAAGGTAGTGGATGGTGTGGAATACATCAACGATTCAAAAGCAACCAACGTGGACGCTACTTATTATGCTTTGGATGCCATGGATAAACCAGTGGTTTGGATAGTAGGAGGTGTGGACAAAGGAAATGATTACACGGTGTTGAGCGATTTGGTTACCCAAAAAGTGAAAGGAATTGTGTGCATGGGAACAGACAATCAAAAATTACTGAACGCATTTGGAGGGAAAGTAAAACAACTAAAGGAAGTCGGAGGAGCAAAGGAAGCAGTGGAAGTGGCAAAGAGTTTTGCAAGTGAGGGAGACGTGGTATTGCTATCACCAGCGTGTGCAAGTTTCGATTTATTTAAGAATTACGAAGACAGAGGAATACAATATAAACAAGCAATAATTAACCTATAATTTAAATTAAACAATGACAACAAAAGGGAATTTTGAAATTCAAGGAAAGCTAGTTTTGGGCGACACCATGGCCGAAAACTTAAAGAAAAACTTAGGAAGCCTTCGCAAGGACAGCATCCGTGAAAAGTTTGCTGATTTTGAAAATGTAGAACATCGTTTGGAATTTGTAGCCAACATTCACGGGGTGGAATACATCAACGATTCAAAAGCAACCAACGTAAATTCTACGTGGTACGCTTTGGAAAGAATGGACAAAAAGGTGATTTGGATTGTAGGCGGTGTGGACAAAATGGTTGATTACAGTTCTTTACATGGATTAGTGAAGGACAAAGTAAGAGCCATCATTTACATGGGTACTGAAAAGCCAAAAATGTTCGAAAACTTCATGGATAAGGTATCCTTGATTACTGATGCAAGCTCCATGGAGGAAGCTGTTCGTAATGCGTATTTCGCTGCCGAAAAAGGTGAAACAGTGCTGTTGTCTCCAGCGTCTGCAAGTTTCAACATGTTCGACAACTTGGAGGAAAGAGGTAAAGTCTTTAAAAAGGCTGTTAGAGGTTTATAAAATCTCAGTAACGCTGTTTTTTCTGTTTGAAGTTCCGAAATGAACTGAGAAAAAACGACGAAAATAAACTGGGCAAAATTATCAAGTACTTGGTGTCGGAACTATCCCTTTTGTTCCCTGGTATTTTGTCCTCTTTATTATTGCGACGTTTTTTAGTTTTAGAATGTTTTTTTGTTGAATTTTTTAAAAGATTATTTATAACGATTAATTCGAAGCGCTGTGGTAAGGTTTTTTTTATTTGTGTCAATTCTATGTTTCAGTTACTCCGTTGAAGCGAAGAAAAAAATAGACGCTGGGTTAACGCATTCGGTACTTTTAAAAAGTGACGGATCTGTTTGGGTTACCGGGAGTAATTTAATTGGAAATTTGGGAGATGGTACCACAGTCAGTAAAACCCAATTTGAACAACTTAGTACAATTGATAGTGTTGTCAGTGTGGAGGCTGGAAATGATGTCACCTTTTTTTTAAAAGCAGATGGAGCAGTTTGGGTAAGCGGTTCAAACCACTATGGACAATCAGGTACAGGAACTGTTTTATACGATTCTATTCCTCGAAAGTTAGACACTTTAAACAAGATAGCTGAGATTTCAGCAGAAGGAAGGTATGCTTTGTTTTTGAGTGAAAATGGAAATGTGTGGGTTACTGGCTTAAATGATAATGGGGAGCATGGTGACGGGACAAAGGACAGTAAAACCAAGCCTCATAAAATTCCAAACCTAACCGATGTTATTGCCATTTCCGCTGGATATTCGCACTCCTTATTCCTAAAGAGTGACAGTACGGTGTGGGCTTCTGGGTATAATCAACACGGTGGATTAGGGGACGGTACGGTCAGTGAAAAAACAACTCCTGTACAAGTAAGCCAGCTCACAGGTATCATTGCAATTGCCGCTGGAAATGAGTATTCCGTTTTTTTAAAGAGTGATGGTACTGTGTGGGCAGCCGGAGCTAACGCTAATGGTCAATTGGGCGACGGTACTAATGTGTCCAAGTTTGTACCCATAAAAAATAATTTCATTGACAATGTAGTCAAAATAGCAGCTCATTTGACAACCTTGATGGTGAAGAATGACGGAACAGTTTATGGTTGTGGTTTTAATCATCTTGGACAATTGGGTTTAGGCGATTCGATTACAAGATTTATTCCTACTAAGATTGATACCTTAACGGGGATTTCAGACATAGCTGTTCATAATCACTCACTCTTCTTAAACGAAGATTGCGCCCTATTTGGTGCTGGATGGAATACGTTAGGGCAAATTGGAGATAGGACTTTGATCAATTCCAAAATCCCTTCGGTTGCTTTTGACAGCTGCAAGGTTGAGTCAACAAATGATCAGTCTCCCCAACCATTTGTAGCGTTATTTCCGAACCCCGCCAAGGATGTAGTTAAAATTAGTTTGGCTAATTCTGAGCTTGTTTCTTTGCAATTATTCTCATTAAATGGAGTGTTGTTTTTTGATAAACCCGAAGTTTCGAAAGAGTTAGTCCTTGATGTTTCAGGTATTCCCTCAGGAATATATCATGTTGTTGTTACTTCAAGTAAAGGGTTGTACGTCAAAAAACTAGTAAAGCAGTAGTCCATGAAATGGGTTTACGATAAAATACAAGGTGATAAGATAATATGGGTAATCACCATGTTTTTAGCTTTGATTTCTTTGCCTTTAATTTACGTAGCTACTGATGAGTTAGCGATGAGTTTTAAAGGAGGAAATACTTCCTTTTTTGTGATCAAGCATTTCTTTATTTTGTTGATTTCCTTGGTGCTTATTTATTATGTACACTTGATTAATCACACGTATTTTTCGAAGTTGTCCTTGTATTTATTATACATAGCGGTGCCTTTGCTTATTTTTACCTTGGTCAGTGGAGTCAACGCCAACCAAGCAACACGGTGGATGAGGATTCCAATTGTGGGATTAAGTTTTCAAACATCTGATTTTGCTAAGCTGGCATTGACTATATATTTAGCTAGGGCATTGTCAAAAAAACAGGCCATTTTGGGCGACTTTAAACAAGTGCTATTGCACATTTTCACACCCGTATTGATTGTGTGCGCTTTAACGGTGAAGGAAGATTTTAGTACCACAGCGTTGATATTTGGTACATGCATCATCATCATGTTTTTTGGAAATGTAAAATTATCGCACATTGGAATTGTACTTGGGAGCATCGCATTGTTTTTTGTGCTGGTAGTGCTTGTCAAACCTGATTTATTTCCAAGAATGGACACGTGGATGAATCGTTTGAGTTCATTTTCGGATGTGGCGGATAATCAAGAAGGAAACTATCAAAGTAATTTATCAAAAGCCGCAATTCTTGATGGAGGAATGTTTGGTACATTGTTGAACGATGGAAAATACCCTGCTCCACCCCAAGCAGCATCGGATTTTATATTTTCGACCTTGGTTAGGAATTTTGGGATGGTAGGAGGGTTTGTTACTTTGTTAATGTATTTGCTGTTTTTGTTCCGTAGTATTAAAATAGCGGTCAAAGCAGAAAAAATATTTTCCTCTTTGCTGGTGATTGGACTTGCTTTCGGGATTTCATTTCAAGCATTCAGCAACATGGCTGTAGCCGTCGGATTATTTCCTGTCACAGGACAATCATTACCCATGATAAGCATGGGAGGAACTTCCATTTGGTTCACAGCTTTGTCCATTGGAATCATATTAAGTGTGAGCAGGAGCGTGATGACCAAACAAGGAACACAAGAGGAAACCAGCATCTAGATGAATAAAATAAAGGTAATCGTAAGCGGAGGGGGAACGGGAGGACATATTTTTCCCGCAGTTGCAATTGCTAATGCCATCAAAAATAAGTACCCTGATGTGGAAATTCTTTTTGTGGGAGCAAGGGGTAAAATGGAAATGGAAAAGGTGCCCAAGGCAGGATACCCCATCAAGGGATTATGGATAAGCGGCTTACAACGTAAATTAACCTTGGGTAATTTGATGTTTCCGTTAAAAGTGGTAGTGAGTTTAATTCATTCTATGTTCATCATTAAATCATTTAAACCTGACATTGCCAT
>JBLIAZ010000142.1:0-6850 GCA_047631875.1 Saprospiraceae bacterium | reverse complement strand
GACACATTAAACGGAACTGTCGACACATGTAGTAAAGGCGATTTTTTTGTTAAAAATAACGTGATAACCATTGGTGCCCCTATAGCATTTTGTGAATGGACAGTATACGATGGGGAATGGGATGTACACAGGTTAAATGGTCAATTCATGACCCTCATTCGATACCTACCAAGAGGAACTATTTACTTGGAGTTCGCCAAACGATAATACCCATGGCCAAAGTAAAGACAAGCTTTGTTTGTCAATCATGTGGAAATCATTCCTCTAAATGGATAGGAAAATGTAATCACTGTAACGAATGGAATACTTACCTAGAGGAATCTAGTCAAGGCAGCGGAACATCTTCTATTGCTTTGAAGAAAAGAAGTCAACCTACTCCATTATCGGAAGTCAAAACACTTAATGTCGAAAGAATTAAACTAAGTGACCCTGAATTAAACAGGGTCCTTGGTGGCGGAATAGTTCCTGGCTCATTAATTTTATTTGGAGGCGAACCAGGTATAGGAAAATCAACGTTGATGCTCCAAATCGCCATAAATAACCCCTCCTTAACAACGCTATATGTTTCAGGTGAAGAGAGTGCTGAGCAGATAAAAATACGTGCTGAAAGAATTGCCCCTACCCTCCCTGTAAACACTATCATTTTGACAGAAACTGAAGTGAGTTTTATCATTGAACACGCTAAGGAAATTAAACCTGACATCATTATTATAGACTCCATTCAAACGATTCATAATGCCAATTTAGATTCTGCATCTGGAAGTATATCTCAAATCAGAGAGTGCACTAATGAAATTTTAAAATTTGCAAAACCCAACGGAATTCCAGTTTTTATCATTGGTCATATCACTAAAGACGGAAGCTTGGCAGGGCCCAAAGTGTTAGAACACATGGTAGACACTGTGCTTCAGTTTGAAGGTGACAGAAATCATTTTTATAGGATTATTCGAGGAACTAAAAACAGATTTGGCTCCACAAATGAACTGGGAATATACGAAATGATTGATTCAGGTTTAAAAGGAGTAAACAACCCTTCAAAACTGTTAATAGGATTACGTGACAAAGGTTTTAGCGGAATTAGCATCGCTGCAAATTTAGAAGGTGTGCGTCCTTTATTTATTGAAACTCAAGCATTGGTATCCAAGTCCGCGTATGGCACACCACAAAGATCCGCCACTGGGTTTGATTTGAGAAGATTAAACATGCTCCTTGCGGTACTCGAAAAAAAATGTGGATTTCGCATGGGTATGGAAGATGTATTCTTAAATATTACAGGGGGAATCAAAATTGAAGACCCTGCATCTGATTTAGCAATACTAACATCTATCATATCATCAAAGGAAGACATTCCCGTCGATCCAAGGTTTTGCTTTGCAGGAGAAGTTGGTTTGTCCGGAGAAATTAGACCTGTGCAAAAAATTGATCTCAGGATCAAAGAAGCAGAAAAGCTTGGATTTACAAAAATTTACATCTCCAAGCACAGTGATTTCAGCAGCATTAAAAAGACAACTGACATCACCATTCAAAAGGTTGGTAAGATTCAAGAAGTCTTTGAATTTTTATTTGGCTAAATCTCTAACTTTTCTTTTTTCAAAAAAGTCCAACAACTAAAACCAATCACTTAGTCTAATAAAAACAACACCTTACGTTGCTGTACTCTACTTCTCTAAGATTTTAAATAACTCGTCTAACTTTGGAGTAAGTATAATTTCCGTTCTCCTATTTTTTCTTTTTGCCTCTTTTGATGCATCCGTATCCAAAGGTTGAAACTCGCCTCTACCAGCAGCAGTTAACCTGGTAGGGTTCACTTTATAGCCTTCTAAAATTTTAACAATTTGAGTGGCACGAATAACGCTCAAATCCCAATTGTCTTTCAGAGATCCTGATCCAGAATATTTATCAATGTCTGTATGCCCTTCAACTGAGATGTTGATTTCCTCATTATCCCTAAGCACACTTGCTAGCTGCTTCAATGCCTTTTTCCCTTTTTTTCCAACAACATAGCTCCCCGAAGTAAACAGCAACTCGTTCTCTAAGGAAACATACACTTTTCCGTTTTTATGAGTAATGGTCAGTCCTTTGTTTTCAAACCCAAGCAAAGCAGCTGAAATTTTCTGACGTAAAGCATTGACCGCTGAATCTTGCTTATCGATTATACTTTGCAATTCTTTCACTTTGGCTTCTCTGGCACTTAGCTCACCCGACAGGGAATTTAAACTGTTTTCCTTGTCTACCAAAGCCCGTTGTAATTCACCCAATTTATCTTCCTTTTCCTGAAGCCTTTCACTTGTGCTTTCGAGTTCTTTAGAATATTTGGCCGCTTCAGCCTCGCTCCCTCTTCGTATTTTTTCCTGCAACTGTAACAATTCATTGTACGTTTTGTCTAATTGATCATAATTGACAATCAGCTGACGTAAAGATTTTCCTTGAATCGTAGTGTCTTGACCCAAAGCTGTTAATCTCTTTTTATTTTCGTCCACCCACGCCTGAAGATCATCAGTTTTTTTCTCGAGCCCCATGTACAGCTCCGAAAGAGCTTCTCTTTTTAACCTTTCTGAATCATATTTTGATTCCATGTCATCCATTTGTCTTTTTGGAACACAACTAACAATCAAAAAACCAAGTAATAAAGTGGTGAAAATTTGTTTCATATATTAATCTTTAATGAATTCTAGTAACAACAAAGTTAACCTTACATTTACAATAGACTGCTGTACAAGGTATATTTTACTAACAATACACTGTGTAGTTTTGAGTTACAATTATAAGCTTAACCTACAATTGCGCAAATTATTATAGCTTGAATACTAAATTATTAAATATCAAGTGCATTTGGCTGTTTATGCTGACACTTTTTGCCAGTACTAGTCAAGCTCAAACTACTAGCAATTTAAGGACTAAAACTTTCATTGTTGCTCAGGACAGTCTCAGACTAGACAGTCTATCTATCATCCCAGGATCAATGAGAGTATTAGGTATTGACAGTGGAGAATACACCATACTGTACACAAAAAGCATTTTGGTGGCCCATAAAGTAGATTCTCAAAGTGTCACTTTAAAATACAGGGTGTTTCCTTTGGACTTTTCCAAAGAAGTGAAGCATCGAGCTTTCAATATCAACCAAGAAGGCATTGCGTACAACCCATTTATTTTAAGATCCAATCCCGAATTCAGCTCGAATATTTTTAATGATAATACGCTTGAAAAAAGTGGAAGCATTTCTAGAGGTTTGAACTTTGGAAACACTCGTGACTTATCTATTTCGTCCAACATGAACTTGCAACTGGCAGGAAAAATTCAAGACATAGAAATTGCTGCAGCAATTACAGACAATAATATACCTATTCAACCTGATGGAAACACTCAGCAACTTCAAGATTTTGACCAAGTATTCATCCAGTTTTCTAAAAATAATAACACGTTAGTTGCCGGAGATTACAAGTTCCAAGAAACAACCGATGAATTTTTAAGATTCAATAAAAAAGCTCAGGGACTTCATTATAAAGGAAAATACGTACTTAATAAGAAGCAGACAGCCAAAATGGATTTGAGTGTAGGTGTAGCAGTATCAAGAGGTAAATTTGGAAGGAATCAGATTGCAGGTACTGAAGGAAACCAAGGACCTTATCAATTAAAAGGTGCTGAGAACGAAAGCTTCATCATTATTTTAAGTGGCACAGAAAAAGTATACATTGACGGTAAATTGATGACTCGAGGAATGGACAATGACTATGTCATTAACTATAATACTGGAGAAATTACTTTTACAAATAACCAATTAGTAACAAAGGATAAAAGAATCATTGTAGAGTTTCAATATTCAGACAGAAATTACGGTAGAACATTGTTCAGCGTACGAGATGACATCAATTTGAACGAGAAAACTAAATTCAGTTTCAAATTTTACTCCGAACAAGACATGAAATTTCAACAATTACTTCAAACTTTATCGGGAGAAGACATCAGTTTGTTGGATCAAGTAGGTGACAGTGTCCAGCAAGCAATCATTCCTCGTGTAGATTCGGTAGCTTTTACTAATAGTTTAGTGTTGTATGAAAAACTTGATTCAATCGTCAACACAACCTCGTACGAAGTGTATGTACATTCGAGTGATCCATTAAAAGCATTTTACCAATTGAGTTTTTCTAATGTTGGGGTGCACCAGGGGAATTACGTGCAAGAAGTCTCAAGCATCAACGGAAGAGTGTACACGTGGACAGCACCTGTCAATGGAACACCGCAAGGAAGCTATGAGCCTGTAGCCACAATCATCAGCCCCAAACAGAAACAAATGGCTACCCTGGCAGTGGAACATAAGTTTAATAAACACAATAAATTATTTGTCGAAGGGGCAATAAGCAACGACAATAAAAACCTCTTTTCAAATAAAGATAAAAGAGACGACCAAGGGCTGGCAGTGAAAACAAAATACGATTTTGCATGGCCTTTTTCATCGGATGAAGTAGGTTGGAAAATTACAGGACGCCAAACATACAGTTTGATTTCCAAAAACTTCAAAGCCATTGAAAGGTTTCGGTCTGTTGAATTTGAAAGAGATTGGAACACGGAAGTAAATAGCGTTGGCAAAAATGAGCACTGGTTATCTTTGATGCTTCAACTGAAAAAAGGAGAAACAGTAAAAACAAAAATAAACAGTTCATATATTGACAGGGCTTCATCATACAAAGCCTTTAAAAACGACCTTGGACTTAACTTTAATTTATGGAAGGGAGCTTACTTAAAAGGAGATGGTAGCTTGCTGAATGCTAAGGGTGCAGTGACTTCAAGCGAATTCCTGAAACACAAAGTAAACCTTGAACAGCACTTGGGACCAATTTCTATAAATGTATGGCAGCACCAAGAAAACAAGTTGACTAAACTTGTAAACTCCGATTCATTAATCATTAGTTCTACAAACGACAACTTCAACTTAATAGGTGCAAAAATTACCAGCAGCAAGGAACACAACGCACAATTTAGTACAGAATACGTGCACAGGTATGACTATTTGCCTTCTAGCAACAGTATGAAATTGGCCACCACAGCTGACGATTACGGACTTTCATTTCAACGTAGCAATTCAAAAAAAACCACCTTTTTAAAGCTTAAATCAACTTTAAGGCAATTGCATATTCAAGACACTTCTTTGTCAAGTAAAACAGCAGAAAATACGATTTTAAATAGGGTTGAGTATAACTTTAAAATATTAAATGGGATGATTAGTTCTAAGACATTCTTTGAATTAGGAACTGGAAATGAACTTAAGCGAGAATTTACTTATGTGGAAGTCAATGCAGGGCAAGGAATATACATATGGATCGACCACAACGAAGATGGGGTACAACAATTAAATGAATTTGAAATTCCACAAACAACTGACCCACCCAACTATTTAAAAGTGTTTTTACCAACAACTGAATTTATTAAAACATACACAAATCAAATTACGCAATCATTGTACTTGAATCCATCCAAGTACTACAAAAGAAATACTCGATTTAAAAAAATCTTGACAAGATTTTCTGACCAAGCATATGCCCGATTAAATCAAAAAAACACAAAAAAAGAAGGCAATATTATTACCGTTCCTTTTTCTACTTCCATTAATGACACGAGCCTAATATCTATAGTATCCTCTTTCAGGAATACTATATATTTCAACAGAAGTAATCCTATTTTTGGGATGAACTATTCAATCCGTGACAACAGGAATAAAAACTTGTTACTGCACGGTTATGACGCTAGGAAGCTTTTTGTCCATTCGGTAAACATAAGGTACAATATATTTAAAGTAATTACCCTCCAAATTAACACCGAACAACAAGAAAAAACAAGGAGTTCAGAAATATTTAGCTCAGACGATTTCGAAGTTCATTCAAAAATATTAGAACCGAAAATACATTTTCAAAAAAATTCAAAATTCAGGTTTACAGTCCTCGGAGCATACAAAGACAAAAGAAATTTAGCCGAATTCGGAGGAGAATCGTCAATTTACCAAAAAATTGGCTGGACCATCAACTATGCAATCCCAGGGAAAGGAAGGCTAAATATTGGTTTTGACTATATCAATACCACTTATATCGGAGAAAACGAAGGGAGTTCTCCATTGCAATTTGAAATGCTAGAAGGCTTACAAATAGGCACAAACTACACATGGACCGTAAGATTCCAACAAAGCTTCAAGAACAACCTGCAAGCTAACATTACTTATGACGGTAGAAGTTCTCCGGGGTTCAAAGTAGTACATACCGGTGGCTTGCAAGTTCAATTACTTTTTTAGCAAGGTTCCAGTCTCAATTTGATCGCAAATAAACTCCCATATCGTCAATAAATAGTAAGATTTTCATATTTTTACGACTTAAAAGAATTTTAAATGAAAGAGGACAAATCGTATTTTGACAGTTCTAATTTTATAGTTTTTACCTATAAATACAGAAAAGCGATCAGTATTATTGTAGCAATATCAATAGTCGTTTCCACCGCTGTATCATTCATGATTCCAAAAAAATATGAATCAATAGCTAAAATTTATCCATCCAGCACAAATTCTATTGCCCAAGCTATCATTAGCACGAACCCTGGAAATCAAGCTGACATCATGGAATTTGGAGAAGAAGAGAAAACAGAACAATTACTTGAGATACTAGCCTCCGAAAAAGTTAAATCGAGAATAATAAGCGAATTTAATTTGCTGAAACATTACCACATTGATTCAAATAAAACTAGTACTCCTTTTACTGACCTTCAAGAAAAGTACAAAAACAACATAAATTTCAAACGGAACGTAAACATGGCCATTGAAATTACTGTATTAGACATAAACCCTGATACTGCTTCTTTAATAGCAAAC
>JBLIAZ010000141.1:0-6851 GCA_047631875.1 Saprospiraceae bacterium | reverse complement strand
AACGCAAACCTTTTTTATCAGAACTGGAGGTCACAAATTGTGACCTCCAGTTTTTCAACTCATCTTTTGTCATGGTAAACATAAAGTCCTCTGGAAACCGATGAAGATTCCTCCTTATAGCTTGTTTAAAACCTTTGTTTCTACGCCGTATAGCTCAGCCAAATCTCTATCAATCATTACTGATTGATCTCTAATTTTATAAATTTTACTAATTACTAGCTCTTTCGACAGGAGGTCTTTGCTATTCATTTTTTTATTTTATTTGCATTATTTTTAATTTTTATTCAAATGTAAGTAAATGATTCCGTTAGATGACATTAAAAAATACTTTCATCGTGAAAACTCCAGGGTAGCATGTAGTTTGAATTCAAATGACTAATTTTGGCGTTCAAGTAAGTACATTCTAAACTTGCATCAAACAATTAATTCAACATGGAAAGTTTTTCAGCATTAGGTATCAGATCAGAATTTATAAAAGGACTAAATGATTTAAAAATTGAGAAACCAACGGAAATTCAAGAAAAAGTAATTCCCATTCTTTTAGGGAAGGAAGTGGATTTGATTGGGCAAGCTCAAACAGGAACTGGAAAAACTGCTGCATTTGGTTTGCCAATACTTGACAAAGTTGACACTTCCAATCCTAAAGTACAAGCGTTAATACTGGCTCCAACAAGAGAATTAGGAATACAAATAGCCAAGCAATTGTTCAAGTTTACTAAATATTGTGATGCAAAAATATTTACCGAAGCCGTGTACGGAGGAGAACAAATAGAAAAACAAATTTCTAAACTTAGACGACCTACACACATTGTGGTCGCTACACCTGGAAGACTACTTGACTTAATTCGACGAAAAGCAGTCGACATCAGGTTCGTAAAAACAGTCGTACTTGACGAAGCCGACGAAATGTTGAGCATGGGGTTCAAAAAAGAACTAGAAGAAATTTTAGGGTCAGTGAAAGACGCCAGAAGTAAATGGCTTTTTTCGGCAACCATGCCAGAGGGAATTCAGGAAATTGTAAACAGGTTTTTGTCGCGAGAAGCAATTAGAATTCAGGTGAGTTCAAATGATGTGGTGAATAAAAACATAGACCATCAATTTGTAATTTGTGGAGAAGGCAACAAATTAAACACCTTGCTTCAATTCATAAAAGCTCAAGGAGAAAACAGAGGAGTTATCTTTTGCAAAACCAAAGCTGTCACACAAAAATTAGCCAAGCAACTCATCGCAAAAAACATTTCAACCGATGCCATTCATGGTGATTTACAGCAACGAGAAAGAGATAAAGTGATGAGGGCTTTCAAAAACAAAACCTTAAAAATACTTGTCGCTACAGATCTTGCTGCCAGGGGAATTGACATTGAAGCGCTTTCTTATGTCGCTCACTACACCTTACCAGACCAAGAAGAATACTACACCCACCGAAGCGGACGAACCGCCAGAGCTGGTAAAAAGGGTTTGTCAATATCATTTGTCACCGACAAAGAATTGAAGCAATTAAGGAGGTTTGAGAGAGCTTTGAAATTTAGTTTGAGGGAAGTAAGGTAAACTCTCGTTATTATGTTGCAATTTTCCATTCTTCATTTATTTTATTCTTGGAATTCAGTTGTTCGTTGCACTCGTCTGCATGGACTCCTCTCGGTCAGGAGTTGACCCTACTTTTTGTTCACCTTTTGTCTATTTTCAATTGAGTTCACTTGTTCGTCGTTCCTCCTCGACTCTTGATAAAAAAACGGAGGAAAAAAAATCCAAGCCTAGCACCTCAAAAACTACCAACTATCCTCTCCCAATTTGCTCATTTATTTTATTCTTGGTATTCGCTTGTTCGTCGTCCCTCCTCTGTTTAGAAAACAGAACAGCCGAGGAGGCACGACGAACAAGCGAATACCAAGAATAACATAGATGAGCACAGTAGATAATGTTGAACTGTTTTTTGCTCTCGTTCCTCGACCACAAATTTCTCAAGGAGCTGGTGCCAGTTTTTTCGCTAATAGCGTGAGCATGATGTGACTATTGTTTCTCATAAAAATTGATTTACCCAAGGAAGATCAAGAGGAGAAGGGTCTGACACCTTGCCTTGTATGTCAATAATATCAGTCGTTTCAAATATTCATTTCTAAAGGGTAACGAATAGGGTAACTGAACTTCCTAGTTTATGTCAAGGTACTTTGTTAATCTAAATTACAATAAAAAACCCACTTGGTTGTTGGTCTTGTTCCCGTGCGGGGATGATTGAAATATCGAACTTAAATTAAATCATCAACCTTTTTATTCAGGCTTCATTTTAACTTCTACAAAGTTACTTTAAAAGGATTTGTGATGGATTTTATCAAGCGAATTACAGGTACATACTTAATATCTCTGCTTGTAGTAGCAGCAATACTAACAATCTTAAGAAATACCCTTGGGGACTTGATAATCTCTTAGCAGTTAAAAGAATAATTGTGGTAGCCTTTCCTGCTGCGATGAGCGGAACCCTGAGCGATACAATAAAGTAGTCTTATATTCTTATGAAGATGTAAATTGTGTATGGTTGGAATGAAATACTTTATTACATAACAGCTAATTGATAAAAATCCCTAACTGTATGCAGAAAATAAACTTTAAAAATCTATTGTGTAGCTTTGCCTTAAATTATTTTAAATCTGAATTAATGATTAGATGTCTTATTAGTGGTGTTATTTTATTTCTATTTGTAAGCTGTTCCAAAATTGATGAATTCACTCAGTTTGAGATGGACTATTCCGAACAGGTTATTATCCCATCTTCCTCTGGGTTGAGTTTACCTTTTAACCTATATTCCCCAGATGTTGAAACTAATTCTGAGTCAACTTTTGAGGTAAATGATACTAGGAAAGATTTAATTGAACAAATTAAATTAACCAAGCTGAACCTAACTTTGACGAGTCCGTCCAATTCGGATTTCAGTTTCTTAAAGTCCATTGATATTTATATTAATGCAACAGGGGTCTCTGAGGTCAAAGTTGCATGGAGTTCTGATATACCAAGTTCTAATATTATAGAAATGACCACAACGGATGCAGATTTAAAAGAGTTTATTAAAAAAGATGACTTTACTTTGAGAGTCAACACTGTAACTGATGAAATACTAACTTCGGACCACCATATTGATATCTATTCAAACTTTTATGTGGATGCTGAAGTGTTAGGTCAATAGAAATTTTAATGATAGAAGGAACAATAAACAGAGACGACATAATTCAAGTGATTATTGGTGCCGCAGCCCTGACAATTCCTGTTGCATTTTCTGAAGAAGCATGGAAGTTAAGTAGAACTCTACCCACTGTAAATGTTATAATTTTATTGCTTTTGTCTTTACTACTAATTAGTTTGTATTCAATTCAAGGTATTTTTTCAGGAAACATTAATCATCGGATTATTCAATTTATATCACGGACATTCATAGTCTATGGTGTCACTATGATTGTGGTGTTTTTAGTGCTGTTTGCAATTAATAGAATGCCAATTTTGGACGAGCCAATTATTGCTCTTAAAAGAATTGTTTTGATTTCTTTTCCAGCATCATTAGGTGGTGTTATTGTAGATGGATTCGATAAAGAATAATGATTTTAAACTTAGGAAAAATTTAAAACAGATGATGCTGTCAATTTAAGCTTATCTATTTGTGGTTATAAGAAATTCTCAAGAATTCAACAGATTCTAATATTCACATTTTTAAAGTATACCCCAAAATGTGAACCCGTCAGTTACTGATGAATCTATTTACTTGGCAATACATTCATCATATTAGGGTGATTGATGTATAATATTAAAAATGTGAATAATATAAGTCCTTCTTTTGTCTATTTCCTAACATCTTCATGCCTAAATTTCACGTTATGCGAAAGGCGTTTATGGGATTGGTAGCAAAACAAGTCCTGCGGGAGGGAAAAGAAAAACAGACTGTCTGAGCGACCGCAGGGAGTGAGTTTCTGTTTTTGAGCGGAGGGACGTAGTTTTCAACAAGATCATGGTCGACCTTGATTTTTTGCTTACTTTTTTATCAAGAAAAAAGTAGGGGTTTTGCTTCTTTGATCAAAAGAAGACCTTTGTTTCTTTGGGTTCAAAGAAAGGCAAACCAAGAGGAACGTAAATCATCCTCGTCATGGAAAATGATAAAACTAAAGTTTTATCCCACAAACCAAAATATCATCCACCTGTTCAGCATCACCTTTCCAGTCCAAATACCTCTGGTGAATCAACTCCTTTTGTTTCTCCATATCATGATGGTGAATATTCAAGAACATGTTTTTCATGACTTTGGTTTTGAATTTTTTATCATAAGGTCCTCCAAATTGATCAGGATACCCATCTGAAAGCATGTAAACACAATCGCCCTCTTTGTACGGAATCACGTGAGTTACATAGTCCTTGTCCAAAATTTCCTTACTCCCAATAGCATACTTCGTTGCTTTATATTCAATAAGTTCTTTGTTCCTGATGATGTACAACGGCCTGTACGCCCCACTGTATTTAATTATTTTCGTATCGGTATTAATGGTACACAAGGCAATGTCCATCCCATCGTTGCTCGAGTTTTCTGAATTCTCAAATGCTTTCCTTATTCCCAAATCCAACCTGTTAAGTGCTTTCCCTGGATCAATTTCAGGCTCACCACTCATTATTTCATTAAGCAAGGTCATGCCTATCATGCTCATGAAGGCACCTGGAACGCCATGTCCTGTACAATCTACCACGGCAATCACAAACTCCTTTTCAAGCTTTTTGTACCAGTAAAAATCACCGCTTACAATGTCCCTAGGTAAATGATAAACAAAAGAATCAGTAAATACGTTTTTCAAATCCACTATTGGAGGGAAAGATGCTTTTTGTATGGTAAGCGCATAACGTATACTCGAATTTACATCTTTGTTTCGTTCTTCAATTTCCTTGTTTTTTGAAATAATTTCTAAGTTGACCAATTCCAATTCTTGGTTTTTATCCACCACTTCCTGAGTCCTAATTTTCACCTTCCTTTCAAGGATAAAACGTTCTCTTAACATTTTCCTTTCACGCATTTTTACTAGCAAAAAAATGATAATTATTACCACCACTCCAATGATGGATAAAAACCATATTTCTTGCCAAAAAGGTGGAGCGACTTCAAACTCAAACGTAGCTGGATTTTCAGAATCATTACACTCCTCGTCACTGTTACACGCAATAACTTGAAACTTATATTTTCCTGGAGGTAACTTAGGGTAAGTAACAGTATTCTTATAGGTAAATGGCGTATACGCTTTGTCAAATCCTTCCAATTTCCATTGATAACGAACTTTGTAAGGAGCCTTGTGATTTATACCAATAAAACTGAAAGTCACATGAGCAGTGTCGTGTGGTAATTCTAAATTTTTTGGTACGTTGGTCCAAGGCACTACTTCATAACCTCTTTTTTTCCAGTTGACTTTCTTGTAGTCAATTTGTAAGTTTGTGATGTAAGTTTGTGGCTTTTGAGCGTTGTATTCGTCGATGTTGATGTCAAACTTAATGAGGCCTTTCCTTGCTCCAAACCATAAATTACCTTCGTTGTCCTCACAAACCGTACTCACTTCCCCCTTGGTGACACCATCCTCCTTACCATAATGTGTAATTTCAGAAATAGCTTCCCCAATTTGTCGGTATACCTGAGGAGGGTTCATGTACAACCTGTCCAAACCGCGTTCAGAACTCACCCATAAACTGTTCTCCTCGTCAAACTTCATCATCTTGATGTTGTTCGAACTGAGCCCATCCTTGACGTCAATCACTACGATTTCACCTTTGTCATACCTGGTAATACCATTTTGAGTCCCCATGTATATCGCCCCACGAGGGTCTTTCTCAAGGCAGTAAATAATATTGGAGGAAATCCCATCTTTTTTATCAAAAGCTAAAAATTCAAATCCATTAAACCTGTTTACACCTCCTCCAAAAGTTCCAATCCACAAGGTATTTTCATCGTCTTCAATGATGGATGTTACTCTGTTACTTGAAATCCCATTGATCATGCTGTAAGAACTAAAAGCAGCACCGTCATACTTTACAACCCCACCGCCATCTGTTCCAAACCATAAAACCCCTTTGGTGTCTTGGAGGATACAGGTAGTAGTACTCATGATCCCGTTCCTATAATCAAAAACTTTGACCACCTTGTCGTTCACAATTTTTGCAACACCTGTCGTAGTTCCAATCCAAACACTGCCTTGGTTGTCCTCAAATACCACCCGACAGTCGTTGTTAGGCAAACCCTCACGCACAGTGAATTCTTTGATCGTGTCACCAACATATTTAATGACGCCATATCTTGTAGCAATCCACAGATTCTCTTTTGAATCATAAAATAAACTGTTCGATTTTCCATTGATCAAACCTTCCTTTTCACCATAATACGTAAATGTTTCACCGGAATACTTGTTGACTCCACCTCCTTGAGTTCCCACCCATATGTTATTTGAAAAGTCTTCTAGAATCGAAAGTACATCGTTGTCACTTAAACCGTTGCTCGCATTAAAAACTTTAAACTTTTTGGTCTTTTTATTGAATTTAACAACCCCTTGATCAGCCGTCCCTACCCATAAATTACCATCCTTGTCTTCCTCGATGCAAGTGATGTGATCAAATGGATAACCATTGTTACTGCTGTAGTTAAAAAAGGTCTTGCCATTAAACCTGCACAATCCTTTGTTGGTTACAATCCATAAATTACCCTTCAAGTCCTCGAGCAAATCCAACACGTTGTTTCCAATCATGTTGTTTTTCTTAGAATACAAGGTGGTTTTATCACCTCCTGCAAGCACCAATCCTTTTGTGCTCCCTAACCACATCTTCCCGTCAGAACTTTCAATAATTTT
>JBLIAZ010000140.1:0-6866 GCA_047631875.1 Saprospiraceae bacterium | reverse complement strand
AAGGCTACACTCCTTTTCTTACAGGTCATGTGGTTGATATGCTTCGTTTTGATATGTTCACAGTTGATTTACCGTTTTATGGTAGGTTCAACTTTTTCGCTCCTATTTTTAACTTAGCCGATTTTGCGATCAGCTTGGGTGTAGGGCTTATCTTGTTTTTTTACAGAAAAGACTTTCAAGAAAATGTACTTGAAAAAAAGTCTGATGAAGTGACCGCCGATTCAGAAGTTCCTGAAGGTGAAGCGTAAATTAGGTTGAATGTTTTTCGTGCTTTTTTCTTGTATAGCAACATCATCGAAAAACTTCGTTCAGTATTTCTAAACTTTTTGGTAGTTCAAATCCAGGGACATGATATTGGTAATATTTTAAAATTTGACCAAGGAGATAAGAACGTTTTGCTCCACTTAGTTTAATGGTTTGAGCTTGTTCCCATGTGTCAAAAAGGAAGTGCTGAAACAAGTTACTTTCCAGCGCATTTAAATAGTGAGAGTGAGGTGGTTTGTGCTTTGTAAATTCTCCTTCCTTGATGTCAAATAGTACATTTTTTTCGTTGTTTGCACTAGGACAAATTCCTAAATGTTTTGTGAGTTGAGAAATGAAATATAAATGAAAGTTTGCAAAAGAGCTTGTGCATTCATCAAGTGCAATGATTTGTTTTTCCACGAACTGATACAATGAAGGGTTAGCCTCTTCTTCTTGAATGCATTTTGACAACACTTCACACAATAAAAAAGCCATGGCATTTTTGCCAACATCTGTCCTTAAGTTTAATAGTAAGTGCAAGCTTTTGCTTTCTGTAATCCTGGGTAATCCAGATTTTGAACTCCTTTTTGATACGAGTTCAAGGATTGAAAATACTTGATAATTGTTTCGGTCTTTTCGTTTTGATTTGCCAGATGAAACAGTCGTGAAAAACGATTGAATTCCTTCTTTTTTGGCGTAGGCTCTTATAATCAAGTTTTTATCCTTGTAACGAACAGTACTTAATATGATGACTTCGTCTTTGAGGAGCATTTGAGGGTTGGTTTACTTTGAGCAATTATTAAAGCCAAAAGAAGAATGTAAAGTAAAATTGAAAGGGGAAACAATACCTTTGTTTTGGGGGAATTAAAAGAATATGAAATTGTACCTGCTGAATTTCCAGGTATTTTTACACCCATTAAAGCTTGATTTACCTTTGATATGTTAAGCGGTTTTTGTTGAAAAGTTGCACTCCAAAGGTTATGGTAATTTTGATTTAAAATCAAAATGTCTTCTTTCGGACTTTCGTTTTTCACGAAGACAGTAAATCCGTTAAATAAGATTTTTTGTTCAGAAATTATAAGTTGATTTTTATTTTCTTGTATTGATTTTTCACCATTCCACTCCCAGAGTAAGTTAGATTCAGTTGGTGTTGTTTCAGTCAGGGTAATTACTTTGTTTACGTCGTAAAATAATGGATTTTCTTTGGTGATTTCTAATCCATTGTTGTTTTGAATGTGATTGAACTCTAAAAACTGGGTTGGGTTAGTAGCTTTAAAACTTAGGATTTTATGAAATGTGGCTGTATTTCTCCACAACCCCTCTTGTTTTGGGTCTATGTTTTGATCTAAGTATTTATATGGTATCGTTGCCACAGATTGATTGATGGAGTCAGGGATAACCGTAAAGAAATTGGTGAAAGCATCCTGTGTAGTATGCTGATGCATGGTGTAAGGAGAAGTTATTTGGCTGTACACTCCTATGTCTATAAGGGTGAGTATTAAAATAGCATTTTTAATGTTGGAGACTCGCTTATTGATGATTAACAAGGCTAAACATATAACGCTGATTACAATAAGGTTAATGAGTAATAATGTTCTAATGTGATGATCTGTTGGAGGGATTGATTTATCCCAGTTGCTTAAAAAGGAGTTTAGGTCGCTTGAGTACCGCAATTGCCAACAAATAAAGGTCATTAAAACGAGTCCTATTAGTACTGTGAGAAGTACCCGGTTGTTGTTCTTTGCAGAAAATTGAAAACGTTCAAAGCTTATTCCAGCAGCAATAGATAAAAAAAGAATGACATAAATTCTAAAAAGGGCTGGGTGTCTAAAAAAACCAAAACCTGGAAGCTGATAAAAAAACTGGTAAAGTGGAGTGTGACTTCCAGAGGCTAATATTAGAAACAGCGCAATAATTCCCCAAATCATTTGGATTTTGTATTCTTTGAGGTATTTCAAACTAATGATGGACAAAACAAAAGGAAAAAGACCGATGTACGCACTTCTCATTGTGAGATCTGTATTACCGAACCAATCAGAATTAGCAAGTGTAGTGTATGGGAAAATGAAGGATATGTATTCGTGCCAATCAAAAGGATTTTGCAGCATGTAGCTTGAGAATTTGAGCTTCTCAGCTCGACTCATAAAAGGTAAAAATTCCCAGACGGAATTTATAAATGCTGCATTTATTGAGACAAGTAGTATTACTCCAACAAGTAATTTAATCCAAGAAAAATTAGATAATTTGTTTTGAAATTTTAGGACAAAGTAAACTGTAAAACAGGCAATAAAAACATAGCATAAAACAATCGTGTATGCAGGACTTGCGGCCGTAGTGTGCAGCGATGTGTAGAGGACTAGAAACAGTAAATCAATCCATCTATTTTGTTTAAAAAAGGATATAAGGTGATATAAAATATGTGGTAAAAAGGCTGCCGCAGCAATAAAAGATAAAATTTGAGAATTACTTAAAAAATAACCGGACAACCCAAAAGACAAGGCAATTAAGATTTTAGTTCGATTTTCCTGTACAAATATTGAGGCAAATTTATAAGCTCCTAGTGTGGCAAGCACATAATAGAAAGTTAATTCTAAGCTTAAGCTTATGTTGTCGTACTGTCCAAACAGCGAAAGAATCCAAACTATAGGATTGTACATTCCGTTTTGTGTGTCGGAATATGCTGGATACCCGAACTGTTGGAAAGGATTCCAAAAAGGCCAATGTCCATGACTCCAACTGTAACTAACAAAATATCGATATGGTAAAAAACAATCTAAATTGTCCCATTTACTGGTGTATTCAAGGAGGCTAATCGGCCAGATGATTAGAATACTAATTAGAATAAGGATCAGTTCTGTTTTGTATTTTGTAAAACATCTAATCATTAAATTTTAACTTCTTAGTTTAAAAACAAAATTTTGGTGATTTCGGTTTTAGAACCATCAGAATTACTTGCAAAAACGATGTAGACACCAGATTGCGCTTTTCTGCCATTTAAACTATGTCCATCCCAAGTTGCTGTACCTCCATTTGCAATTGTTTCGTATACTAGATTTCCAAGTACGTCTGTAATTTTTATTTCTGAATTGTTAGGCAAGCCTTTAATTCCTATAACTCCATTGTAGTTTGGAGGCACTGGATTGGGATAAGCGTAAATAGGGCCATCATAATTATCGCTGTCTGTCGCTGAGCCCATAAAGGATACAAGACCCTTTTCTGTAGAGAAGTATACTTCTCCACTTTCGTCATTTATTTCGATGTCAATAATTGCATCACTGAGTAAAGGGCTGTTAGTAGAGGTGAAGTGATAAAGTTCTTCATTCATGGACGCATTCATTAGATAAACCCCTGAATTTTTAGTACCAATCCATTTTCGATTTGCAGCGTCAATCTTAATGTCTGTAATAGCTTCATCGCTTAGCAAGTAATTAGCTTCTCCTTCCTCTTCAATGATAATTTTTTCGGCTTTAGTTGTTCCTACCTCAAAGATGGTGTTAGTATTATTTATTACCGCGAGCCCTGCAGAGGTCCCTATGTATATCTTTCCATCATGGCCTTCAGCAATAGACATTACTTCATTGCTGGGTAAATTACCTGTTGATTCTCCTACAGTCAATAAAATTGTTTGATCATCACTATCATCTGAAAGAGTACCGTTTTCATTGAAGACAAATAATCCTGTTTGATAAGCAACAATCCATTTATTGTCTTGTTTGTCAATTATTACGTCAGATACAAAGTTATAAGCACCGTTGAGGAGTCCATTTAAATTAAATGAGTACCAATTCAATTCATTATCATAGACTACTAGAGGATTTGTGATAGGAGCTCCAACTAATCCACTGTTACTCATCCATAAGTTCTTGTGCTGATCAAAGTTTAAACCTCCAATGCCTCTCCAGGGAAACAAAGCGATACTTTGAACGGAACTGTTTGTTTCATTGAAAATTTTCACTCTTTTTCCGTCTTTAAATTCAAGTAAACCTCCAAACCAACTTGCTGCAAAAACGTGTTCATTATTATCTGGATGAATCGCAACCGAATGAATGTCTAATAATGAATCAAAAGCTCCTCCATAATAGTTTTTCCAGGCGTTATTGTCCAATTGTGCAATTCCCTTATTTCCATAATTATTTTTCATGGTTTCAGTTAATGAACCAGTTCCTATCCAAAGCTTTCCGTCACTGTAATCCATTCCCCAGCTGCTCGAAAAGTAAGGGCCTGTCGGTATAATTATATTGTCTTGTGCACCTCCCGCCCATTGTATTAATGCAAGATTCCTATCAGCAATCCAATAGTTATTTTCGTCTTTTATGATCTCGCGAGGCTCTGGTGAGTACGATGTTCCTTCGTATTGCCAAATTGTATTGGTTTCAATTAAGTTTTCGTCTAGTATCAAGGCAGAATAACTTAAACTGGCAATTACTTCTTGGTCAAAAACATTAAGGTCTACCACATTATTGTTTTTGTAATTGTTTCCTAAGGCTTTTTTTTGCCAATTTCCACCTTCAAAAGAATAGATTGTGTCTTTTTCCCAGCCTCCTTTAAACTGAAAATTACAAATTAGTTTGTCATTAATGGCCACAATAGTATTATAGTTTCCGTTAGGAAGACCCCCCATTTTTATCCACTTTTGAAAGTCTATTAAATTATCATTCAAGCTTCCGTAATATATACCGTCGGCACAAGCAGCATAAATTGTGTCATTTTTAATGCAACTTTCATTGACTTGTAAATACGCACCTCCAGCTCCCAAATTAAATGTTTCACTGATTTCTTTTTTAACAAGGTCAAGTGCAATGATGCCAAATCCTGTACTTAAGTAAGCAAGGTCACCATTGAGAATGATTTCATTTACGCTTTTATCTGCTTGAATAAAGCTTCGTTTTATGTCTGGAACATTAATTATCTGGTTGTTTACTATCAGGTCCACGTTACCGTTGTTGTATCCAATGATCACTGTGTTGTGTTTTTCGCTGTATTTTATTACGTTAATTTCAAGGTCTGAAAGGCCTTGGACTTTTGATACTTTTTGAATTGAGTTATCCTCGGTGTCGTAATAAAATAACGACGGAGAAGTGGAACAATAAATTCTATTTCCCGCTTTGCATAAAGCGACTCCGTTTCTGTACGAAAGGTGTTCTCTCCATTCCCCAATGCCCACTTGTCCTTGAGAGATGAATCCGCCGAAAATTAAAGCTAAAAATATAAAGATTTTCATTGTCAAAATTATGGTAGAAAAGTAAACTAAAATTTTCGTAATATATTATACAACGCTTGCATTTTATACGTAAAATTATAATTCGTCTACAATCACTTTGTAAGTTGGGTCATCAATGACATCAACATCAATTAATTTATCAGCATTTTTTAACAGCACTAAACAGTCGGGACTCAAATGCTTAAGTTGTACTTTTTTGTCCAGTTTTGCGTAACGTTCTGTTAACTTGTTCAATGCCTCAATGGCCGACATATCCACGACACGAGATTCCTCAAAGTCTATGATCACGTGCTTTGGATCGTTTAGCACATCGAATTTTTCAGTAAATGCATTCACTGATCCAAAAAATAGGGGGCCGTACATTTCGTATGTTTTGATGCCTTGCTCGTTAATGTTTTTTCTTGCTCGTATTCGTTTTGCGTTGTCCCATGCAAATACTAGGGCCGCACTTATAACTCCAATTCCAACAGCTAATGCAATGTTATGTGCAATTGCTGTAACAAGAGTTACTATCACCATTATGATTACATCTGACTTAGGCATTTTAGTCAAAGTTTTTAAACTAGCCCATTCAAAAGTGGTAGCTGCTATCATGATCATAACTCCAGTTAAAGCTGCCATCGGAATCTGTTCAATTATACTTGACCCGTACATAATGAATACCAATAACATTAATGAAGCAAATATTCCAGACAATCTTGCCCTTGCTCCAGATGAAATGTTAACTAAACTTTGGCCAATCGTCACACAACCTCCCATGCCGCCAAACAATCCGGCAAGAATGTTTCCAGCTCCCTGAGCAATTGTTTCTCGGTTGCTGTTTCCTCTTGTTTCAGTAAGTTCATCAATTATATTTAATGTCAAAAGACTTTCAATCAAACCAACTCCAGCCATTATAGCTGCGTACGGAAATATTAATTTTAAGGTCTCCAAAGTAAAGGGAACACTTGGAATGCTAAAGTCGGGAAATTTCCCAGCGATAGAGGCAACATCTCCAATAGTTTTTGTTTCTAAACCAGGAAATAAGGTAACCACACCAAAAACTACTAGAATAGCTACTAAGGCCGCTGGAACAGCTTTCGTAATTTTAGGAAGTCCCCATATTATCAGTACTGTTAAGGATACCAAGCCAAGCATAATGTACAAGCTGCTCCCTGTTAACCAATTCCCTGCTGCATCTTCAAACTGAGGTCTTTGTGACTTGAAAATTATGACTGCTAACCCATTAACAAATCCGAAAATTACTGGCATAGGAACAAGTCGAATAAATTTCCCTAGTTTTAATAATCCAGCGCCTGTTTGTAGTATCCCTGCTAAAATTACAGTAGCGAGAATGTATTCAATTCCGTGAGATTTCGCTAGAACAACCAATACTATTGCGACCGCTCCTGTAGCTCCTGAA
>JBLIAZ010000139.1:0-6873 GCA_047631875.1 Saprospiraceae bacterium | reverse complement strand
CCTATTCTTTCCCAAATAGCAGTTGAATTTTCAGCTTCAGTTTTTAAATGTGTTGCAATGTACAATCCCTCGATCCAGGCTCCAGCTAAAATTGCCTTCGCTATCACCGACCTGTCGTTTTCTTGCAAATAAAAATCAGTTTCCATGTACGTGTAAGAAACAATGTCCATGATGGAATCTTTGTCAGACAAGTTATTCTCCAACCTAGTAAACAGCTCCTCATTAAATATTCCTACGATGTCAAGTTCTGCCGAAAGTCCCTGGGCCGCACTCATGAATAACATAGCTTGCTGTGGGTAATCAAACATGCTTGTAAAACTTAAATCGGCAAAATACACTCCCAAGTTTAATGCTCTAGTAAGATCAGTATTATATCGCCCTTCTGCTTTTGGATTACTTAAAATCTCTACATCATAAATAGCATTGGTTTCATGTAAAATCGTGGCCATTTCAGATGGAGAAGGTAAATTGTAAACAACTTTTGATGCGGTCTTAAGCTCGTTAAGTTGCTTATTTGAATAAGTTATTTCTTGTTCTTTCTTAACCTCAACATCTGCAGTTTGTCCAACAATTTGAACCTCTTCAGCACAAGCAATCAATAAAATTAATGACAGAAAAACTAAGTACGCTTTTTTCACAGTGCTGTTGATTTTGAGCATGACTCAAAAGTAACACAAAATCATGTGGATATGAAGAGTGAAGTGTTAGTTTTTTATTACGATTTACACACAGCCAGTTCATTATTTTAAATATACTTGTTATAAATACTCAAGTATGCTTCACATAAATAAAACCAACATGATGAAAACAGGACTTATTGTAACTTTTTGCTGTTTTCTTGGCTTAGTTTCCTCAGCTCAAAATCAAGGACCAGACATACAAGACACCACTCGAAAAGAATACACAAAAATAATGATAATCCCATTTGAAACAGAAATGTACTTGTGTGGGATTCAGCGAAACATTGCTGCGGAATCAAATAAATCACACAGTCAAATAGTGAGGTTTTTCAGGTACGGATTGTCCTCTCAATTGCAAAATAAATTTTTGTACTTATACAGCACTACATCTCTTATCCATTTCAACGACAGTACAAAAGACCTCCTTAAAACCTACGCCAGCATAGGATACAAATTTGAACCTTACCAAAAAGAGCTTTCAGCCAAGGAAATTGAAGAAGGAAAAAAGAAAAAAATAAACGCCATTTTCAAAAAAAAGAAGCGTGTTAAGCTTGCCAATGGTCAACTAGTTTCTCAAAAAACTACCCAACCAAAATTTGCATCTTTACAATTAAAAAATAAAGCAATTTTAGCCTATTTGAGCAACAAGTATCAAACGGATTTATTTGTTTTCATTACTGAACTAGACATCCAAAACAACTTGTCTGATCAAGCTGCTTTAGCAAACAACAAATACACTCGAGACTTAAGAGCTCATTATGCCATTGTTGATTACGAAGGGAAATTCATTTCCAAAGGCGTGGTAAGCACCACTTTTCCAAATACAGTGAACTCAGTAAACGAGATTACTTCAGTATACTTCCCAAAACTGGCTGACAAATTAGTACAAAAACTACCAAAAAAAATACAGCTAATTGAAATAAAAATAGATCCTTTAGAAAAAATCAAACCTCAAGGAATGTAACTCGGGACAAAAAGAAGTTAATGAATTGGAAATGTGCTGGGGAATAACCAAACTAAACGACAGTCAATTCACGATTAAAAGAGTCAGAATAGCCACCACTTGAATTGCGATAATGATGATGATATGATTTAAGCCTTTTGCATGTTCCATGGTACTTATATAACGTAATTACTTCCCTAAAGTTGCCTTACAAATTAATATTTTTTAAGTTTTTATTCACCCACGAACTGCCGACAATAACCGACCCTTCAAAAGCAACAATTCCGCTTCTTGCTTTTGCACCATGGTGTAATGTTGAAAATCAACTTTAAGCGTCCAAATGTAGGACTCCAATTTTCTTATTTCCCACTCAATGTTCCTTATTGTTAAAAACCGCCACACTTTTGTGGTAGAAAATTCATTTTCTACCGCTTGAAATTTAGAAGTAAAAGGCATCAGTACAAAAGTGTACCCTTCAAAATAAGTTTTTACATGAAAGTTTTTAGAAGATAGTAAAGCAATTGGTTTGTCTTCATCGTCCTTAATAAATCGTTTTACTGGTAAGTTTAACATCATAATTTGTGACCATTCGTAAACCCTGTAAGCATCAATGTTTTTCATAATAATAATTTTAGTTTGTGACTTAATACATACAATGATAGATGGCCAAACCTCAATGTGTTTACGGTCATGTTTTTTATGTAGCTTTATTCCATGAAAAAACACCTACCTCTGTTGTCTTTACTTTTGTACGCATTTATCGTACCGAGTTGTAATAATTCAAAAAGTGAAACCAACACAAAACCCATAACGGGTGAGGACATTGTAAACGCTTCCATCAAATTTCATGACCCGGAGGGCAAATGGAATACCTTAAACGCCGACTTCGTTTTTGAAAGTAACTTTAGTTTTAATGACAGCACCCCTGAAAAACTTCACATCAACATCAATGTGCCAAACAACGCTTTCAGGTATACCAATTTAAACAGAAACGTTGACCTCACATACAACCAAGACAGCTGCGAAGTGCTGAAAGGAAATGCAACCTGCGACGGATACCATTGGACTAAGAATTTTTACACTTACGTTTGGGGACTACCTATGAAATTAAAAGATCCTAGCACAGTGATTCAACAAAAATTCAACCTTGACACCATTCAGCAAATCCCTTTGTATGTGGTTTCAATCCCTTATGAAAATGAGAACTACAAGTTTTACTTTGATCAAAAAAACTACGAATTAAAGTGTTTCTCATTTTTAAAAAACAAAGGAGAACTTAAAGGAGAATTCATCATGCTCTCAGGAATTCATGAATACGATGGAATTAAGTTCCCAAAGCACAAACGCTGGGAGCACCTTATTACCAAAGAATTAATTGGAACCAACGAAGTGCTGTCGGTAACAAAAGCAGTTAAATAACTGCTTATTTCAAAGCAATGTTCCTAGTCGAATACCCACCTAAAACCCAGACTCCCACCTAAGTACTGAGCTTTTGATGAGCTTGTTGGTACTAAATTCTTATTCACCTGCTTGTACCTTATTTCGCCAAACAATTCCAATTGAGATTGAACTTGATAGGAATACCCCACGGCAAACCTGTAATCTAAATAAAACTTTTCGGGTGCTAATTTGTAACCCCCTGGCACTGTCAAAGCAAATTCTTTCGAATTCATCAAAAAGTGTGCGGTAACCCCTGCAGACAATTCAACCCCATGTTTGCCAAATTTAAAAGCATGAGCAAAGTAAAATGGCATGCTCAAATAATTTAATTTTAATTTTTGAACGCCATCCTTACTGAAAGACTCCTCCGTATAAATCGTGTCTTGAATTAAGGTAGAATCTGGGACGATCACATAGGTAGAATCATACCAAACACTGATTCCTGACGAGTCCGTACTATTAACAGTATCAACTGTCAGCACTTGTTTTTCCACTATATTATAGTACGTCCTATAATTAGCAACGCTGCTGTCCGATATAAAAGTGGACGTTTTTTCAAATACTTGAGTTTCATATGCAAGCCCCATGTATATTAAATTATTTTTGAAAGACACTCCACCCAATACTCCAACGGAATATGATGGATTATACTTCATTGAATCATTGTTGTTCAATGCGCCATCCATTGCTAAGTACGGTGCAAAAACATAACTCAATTTTAATTTCGTTTTAGACCCAGGTGTTGATAGTTCACTATCTTCATTGCCCTTTTTTTGCTTATCCGTAGCATCAAGTTTTGTAATCGCAAGGGCATCATCCACTTCGTTGTGGACACTGTCTTTCTGATCACTGACCGAGCTGTCCAATCCAGAATTAACATGTTCATTGATGTTTTTGACAAGTTCCGAACTTGATGCGACCCCATCGTTCACTTCACCTTGCTTATTCAGCTCATTTGAGTCTATCTCCCTTGAATCATTTTCGTTTACATCCTCAGGAGAATCACTCTTTAAATTACCATCATCGACAGCAGTGACAGACTCTATGTCATTCTGATCATCATTCACTTCTTTACTTTCATCCTCAAGAGCAGGTGACTTAGAGCTAGAGTTAGACGTAACATCAGATTCCGCATCAGCTTCTGGCGATTCATTTACTACTGCAGATGAAGTCGGTAATCCAGATCCAGAAGGGCCCTTTTCATAATCTTTTACGCTGCTTCCTTCGTCGTTCGCATTGATATATGGATTATTTATCACCTTGTCTTCTAATTTCGACCCTTCATTATTAGTAACAGATAAAGTCGTTCCGTTCGCAGCAACAATTACATTTCCCTTGATTCCTTTCTTTTCATCGGTCACTTTCTCACCATCGACTAAATTATCGTTTACATCACCACTACTCAATCCGCTTTCCATTTCCCGAGCGTCGTTTGTTGTAATCGTATTTATAGACAAAGAACTTTCTACAACACTTTCTTTTTGCTCACCTGCAAGTTGATTAAGCTCAGAGCTATTATTGTTTTCAACTGGCGCTTCATAATTTATCGAAACATCCTCAACTTGAGAACCCTCAAGCTTGTTGTCCTCGCCTAAAAACAATGCAAATCCACCAACGGCTATCAATGCAAAAGCAGCAATATATTTCCTGTAACCTGAAAATAACTTCCCTAGCAACAATACAATTAATAATTTTCGACGGACTTTTTTGGGCGGCTCCATGCGGAAATCGTCTAAACCATCCTTGAAAAAATTATTTATGTCTTTTTTATCTTTCATTAACCTTGTTTCTTCATCATTTCAAGTACCTGCTTCCTTAGTATCTTTTTTGCTCTTGCCAATTGAGATTTTGAAGTTCCTTCCGAAATGGAAAGGTATTCAGAAATTTCCTTATGACTATAACCATCAAGTACATACATGTTAAAAACTGTCCTGTATCCATCTGACAATTCCTTTATCATTCCAAATAAAACTTGAGGCTCAATGGAATACAAATCATCTTCATCCTCCTGTTCAGCAAAACTCTCATCTATCACCTCATCCTCTAAGGCATAGGTTTTTTTGTTTTTGCGAAACTCCATCAAACAAATGTTAACCTGCACCCTTTTAATCCATCCCTCAAACGATCCATCACCCCTGTAAGCCTCTATTTTATCATAAATCTTAATGAACCCTTCTTGCAATGCATCATTAGCGTTGTCAGCATTCTTGAAATACCTAAAACAAATGGCATACAACAAGGAAGCATACCTGTCGTATAACTTTTTTTGATACCGGTACTTTTTCCGCTGGCATCCTTTAATTATGTCATTTAGTTCATCCTCCAAAACTTATCTTTATCAAAAAAACACTAAATCACAGTGTTAGTCAATTGATTCAACTTAAATCTACTAATATACGACGAGAGTCCTCGCTGTAATATTTAAGCAAAAGTTGTTTATAGTAATCCACAACTTGAAGATAAATAAAGTAGGTGTATTCAAATAAATGTATAAAATAATTCCTCTTGCTTATTACCTAGATGCAACACTTCTAAAAAGGTTGCATTGCAATCTGCTTTAATTCTTGATAAAGATTAATTTAAAAATTTAGCAAAAAAAATCGCCGCTGATTACTCAGCGACGAAATCTCGGTTTTGCAAGTCACAAGCAAGAGGTAAACTTGCAAACCCTTTGCCTCAATGGTATATTTGACCTAACCCTCCAGAGTACTGCTTTCGCTGTAGAACTATGAACTGTTTATTTATAAGAAACAGTACCCTGAATTGAAACCATTGAAACGTTACACACAACCTCTTGAATTTGTTTGATTAAATACTACACAAACAAAGTATTAATTTAATTAGTTGACTGACGTTGAGTCGGTACCTCCACCTGTGTTTCCACCTCCAGTGTTAGTTGAGTCTACTCCACCTCCAGTGTTACCACCACCTGTGTTAGTTGAGTCTACTCCACCTCCAGTGCTAGTTGAATCAGTTCCTCCCCCAGCATTAGTAGAATCAGTACATGCAGTACAAACAACAGTCTCTTCATTTTCTTCCTCTTCTTTTTCACAGCTCACATACATCATACTGCAAGCAATTAACAAAGAAGCCAAAAAGTTTAATCTTAAATTTTTCATAATATTTTAGTTTATTAATTAATACACAACCAAGATGCACGGAGTTTGAAAAGGTTGCATATTATCTTAATTAATTTTAAAATATTTCCTTTTTACCGGGTTATCTTTAAACAAAATTTTAAATGTATCTTTACAGAGACAAGGACTACAGGCTTAAAAGTATTTTTAAAAATGTGTGGAATAAATGGTATAGTTAATTTGAATTTTCTTGACGGAGACGCTTCAATCAGGAAAATGAACGACAATTTACAACACCGAGGACCTGATGCAGGTGGAGTTTATTCGCATGAAAAAATATTTTTAGGACATCGAAGACTAAGCATCATCGATTTAAGCACAGAAGCAAATCAACCCTTTTACGCAAAAGATGACAATGGCTGTGATTATATCATGGTGTACAACGGCGAGGTATATAATTATGAGGAATTACGAGAGAAATATCAGCTTAGCTGCACTACTAAATCTGATACTGAAGTCATTTTAAAAGCCTTTATCAAGGTAGGTCCTGCAATTTTTAATGAATTAAACGGCATGTTTTCTATTGCTATATACAACAAACAAACCCAGAGCTTGTGCATCGCCAGAGACAGAATAGGTATAAAACCTTTATTCCTATATCAAACAGACACAGGCTTGGCTTTTTCAAGTGAACTGAACGCTTTAAAAGCAGTTCCTGAATTTAAAAACAAGT
>JBLIAZ010000138.1:0-6881 GCA_047631875.1 Saprospiraceae bacterium | reverse complement strand
ATGAAAGTCATGATGAATTTCATGCCAGTGATGATGTTGTTCATGTTCAACGGATTTGCAGCGGGACTAAGTTTTTATTACTTCCTAGCCAACGTCATTACTATTGGTCAAACACTTGTCATTAAAAAATTCATCATCAACGAAGACAAGCTGCTGATTAAAATTAACGAGCACATGGATAAGCCCATGAAAAAGTCTAAATGGCAAAAGAAATTGGAGGAAATCCAGACAAAACAAAAAAAGTAAAATTTTTATAAAGCATAACAAAAAGCGAGCTTAATTACTCGCTTTTTTTGTGCTTTTTGTTAGCTGTTTCAAGTTTTGATTTGCGCAGAACAGGGTGTTAAAATAGAATCTACTTCAAAGAGTCCCTTACCTTTCTTATTTCGTTTTTCACCACCCAAAATTCAGCTCGAATTCTTCGGAGTAAGTCCGTAAAAGGGGTTTCAGATTCAAGGAGCATGTTCTTTTCAAGATCGGAAAAATAAGACTTAAGCAAGGTTGTTTTTTGTTTTAAGTCACTTAATTGATTTCCCATACTAACCTGATTTGAATCTGGTAAATTTGTAATCTTATCAGAAATAGAATCTACGCCATTCGAAAGGTTATCTATCTCAAATCCAATTTTATTGATCCATTGAATCATGGTTTTTTCAAAGACAACCCTATTAAGTAAACTGTCTTGTTGGTTTGCTTTAAATTTCAAGGAATGAAATACATCCATCATGAGGTTAGAAATGATTTTTTTGTCATTTACCATTAAAAAAAGGTACGCATCACCCACGCTTTTTTTAGCAATATTCATCACAAAACATTTTTTGTATTTCCCACCGAAGTCCGCTAATACTTCTGTGTATCCCGAACTTCCAGCGTCGGCATTAAATTCTGATTTCACGGCCGCCGGAGGAAAAGGTTTAAAATTTGGCTCTGATCCTGAAATATTAAGCATTGTCACCATGATCATTTGTTTGGGCATAAAAAGATCATGGCTTCTTATTGCGTACCGGACCTCCATTTCATAGTCTTGAGACTTTATAGCCCATTCGTAATTCATGTGATCATTCGTAATTACTTTCACGAATTTATAGCGTTCAGGAAGGTTAAAACTAAAACCATTGGTGTCAGCATATTCTTGAACTGACTGGGAAACAGAGTCTTGATTCAGCCCGCCTGACCCAAAAGCAGACATGTGAGCTAGGGTGAAAATTAGTAGTAGCAGTTTGATGTATCGGAATGAAACGCCATTTAAATTACTCAAAAATGAAAAGTCAGACACGGTTGCCAATGATTGGTTAAAATTGAAGTGTTTAGAATGACCTGCGCATATCGTATCGTCTTTAATTACAACTAGGTTGCCCATTTGACTTCCTGTAACCTTCCATATTTTTTCCATTGTCAACTATGTTATCTGATTCAATTACGAAATTATCATGTCCTTAATGCAGCCAAAAGTACCAAAACAAAAAGTAATCCTGAGCGCAGCTTCATAGTGCCATGATAAGAGGTGAAATCCTTCATCTCTGTTTTAACTGCTGAATACACCAGTATTATAAAGGAGAACGATACGCCATACCAAAAGTACATTGCTGCACCTTCCCATCTTTGCAAAAGAAACACCACCGTTAAACAGGCAATAGACAACTCAAAACCGGCAGAGAAGGGGTAGCCCTTAATTTTTCCCTCCTCAGGTTGTCCTTTGAGCGTTAATAACCCAAAAGGGAAGTAGAACAGGATCAGGATCGTCGCTGATAATGTGATCGCTAAAGCTCCACCAGCTATGCCTATTAATTTTAAAATAGCTCCGACGGTGAGAAAACATAGGAGCGTTTTTTCTGCTTTGTTCATGTATATTATTTTTCCGAATTATTCACATTTTGTCTATTTTCAAGGGAGTTCAAGAGTGCTTCGCAGTTCACTTGTTCGTCGTTCCTCCTCGGTTGTTTATGTATATGATTTAGTCGAGTCTAAATTTACTTGAAAAACTGAGTTATAGCGTCATTGGGTAGCTAATTGAATTGGCTGAGTAAGATAAGCTTTGATAAAACCTACGTTTTACATCATCATAAAAATTATTTACTGAACGAGAATTTGTAATTTGTGTTATTCAGCATACATTGGATAATGTAATACCTATTATTGAATTTGGATTGAATTTGGAATGATTTATAGCGATATTTAAAAAGCAAGAAGCAAGATGGAAAAAGTTACCATGTTTGAAGTTTTTTTGTTGTCCGAGGAACTTCCTAATCCTCATTGGCGAGTTTTAGTTCAGATGGATTGCACAGAAGATCAGTTTAATAATACACTTGATGCTGAATTTCATAAAAGAAACATAGATAGCAGTGAATTTGAACTTGAATATGACTTTTTAGAACACATTATACCTACCACTGAACAAGAAAAAGAAATATCGGAAAGCGGATATGCTATTATTCCATTTACAGACGTTCCTGTTAAGTTACCGATAGAACCTTCAAGAGGTGAAGTCATTGATTTTATAAAAATCAACAGTGAGCAGCACCGTTTTTTCGACTTCAGTAATTACACTCATTATGACCTGTGGGAAGTAATAGTTAAAATGCAGTGATTCAATTATTGGAAATAGGGGGGAATATGTAGTTATCCCATAGCCGTCAACTTAACCGATTAATTAACTTTAACTAGTTGGTAATTAAATAGTTAAAGCGTGAACAAAAAGATACGAGATTTGAGAAGATATTGCCAAAGACACGGGAATACTCCAACAGAAAAACACCTTGCTAGTTGTGCTTTTACTTTCCACATTAGTAATGTTCCACTTGAAAAACTGAGTAAAGAAAACGCTCAAAAAATGTACAGTTTACGATTGCAAATAGAAATTCAATTCAAGACCTGGAAGTCGTTTATGAACCTAGATAAGGTTACTCACATTAATCAGCATTGCTTTGAATGTCATCATTACGGAACATTGATTTTCACTTTACTAACCAGTAAAATATTACTCGCTCACAAGTTTGAATGCTGGCAAGAGCATCAAAAAAAATTGAGTGACATCAAAGCTATGAAATACCTTACTGTTCATAAAGAGCTTGTTTGGGCCATCATTTTAGGCACAAAAGAAGAGGCAGAAATCGCTAACCAATTACTGAAATAAATGCTCCGTAAAACCTGTGTGAAAGAGGTTAAGAAAGGAAAAGTGTCTCCCTTGAAAATTATTGAAATGTGCTTAAGTTGACGGCTATGGCTACCGTCCCTAATTTTTCCAGCTTTTTCATTGCAGGTACTTTTTATAATAACCTGCCTTACTGCTATAACCTATTTTCAAATAAAATTCCGTTGCTCCGGCTGTTGCTAAGGAAATTAGTACACAGTTGTGTTGTGATGCTTGCTTTTCAAGTTCAGCCATAAGTAAGTTTCCAATTTTTCTATCTCGGTGACCTGCATCAACCACTATTTCGTCTAAGTACATTACCTCCCCATTCGCATAAATGGCAGAATGTATATTGGCACTGAAATAACCAATAAGTTTAGAGTTGGACTCAGCTACATAAAGAAGTTGATTGCTGTTTTCTATGATGCACTTGAAGGTCTTCTGGTACGTTTGCTCGTCAACAGTTATCTTGTCATGAAGCTGGTTGGCAAGTTCAAAAATTGCTGAATTGTCTCCAAGCGTGGCTTTTCTTATAGTTGTTGTTTCTGTTAAAATCATGCTCATTATTACCGGTAGCGTTTGTATATGTAACACTGATATTACATGTATTTCCCTGTACATCTAAAAGATTTTTAGTTCTTCATCTAAATAACTTTTTCTGAATTCAGTTGTTCGTCCTTTGTCCTCGGATGTTCATCTATTTAATTTATCCGGATTCACTTCTTTGAGAGTATTTGTTTTCTTAGGAACTCAGTTGTTCGCTTCGCTCGGTAGTTCGCCTTAATTTTATTTTCCAGCATTTTATGAAACTTTTATCCCCTTTCTCCGTAGTTAGTATATAACCAGATCTTATACAGACTTATACTCAAAAGACATTATGAAAAATATATTATCAATCGTTGCAATAGTGGCACTTGTTGCTATTGTATCAAGTTGTGCTTCAAGTGGAGCTCACGCTTCTAGAGGACAAAATTCAAGTTGTGGAGCGTATGGTAATCCTTAACGAAGGAACCCGCAAAATATCAGAAAGGTTGTCAATAACAAGTTAAATAGCTACCGTTGCTATTTTCTCAATTGTTGTTATTTCATAAGCCCTCAAAGATAATGGGTTTTAACCCGTCTACTAATTTGTTGGAATACGGGGATTTTTGGGACATAATTATTACGATTAGTTCATCTTTAGGTGATACATAAAAATGGGTGCCCCCAATACCGTTCCAGCCATAATCTCCTTTGTGGCCTTGATTACCCCATTCTTTCATGAATACCATAAAGCCAAGTCCAAACCCAATTCCGATCTCATCGTTTAATTTATAAACTCCTTCTCCTTTTGGTAGTTGGTTTGAAGTCATTTGAGCGATTAATGACGAGCTTATCAATGTGTCATTATTGTGAATGCCTTTGTTTAAAATCAGTTTACAAAATTTTAAATAATCAGAGCTTGTTGAAATCAGTCCGCCGCCACCTTGCTGCATCCTATCCTTTAAATAGTCGGTTGATTTGTATGATTCTTTGAGTTTTAGATTGTGCTCATAATAGGAACAAAACCTACTGATTTTTGATTGAGGGAGTTTGAAATGCGTGTCGTCCATTGCAAGAGGTTCAAAAATATTTTTTTTGAAAAAAGCTACCAATGATAAACCACTTACCCTTTCGATTATACATCCCAACACATCAGCAGAAAGGCTGTAGTTGTATTTTTTACCAGGGTTATTTTGTAATGGTAACTCAGATAAGCGTTGAATCATTTGATCACTGTTGCTCACAAATAACGGGTGCTTTTCGTCGTATAACTTATCTACCTTTGAATTACCTAAACCGGCGCCATAAGCAAATCCTGATGTGTGCCTAAGCAAATCTTTTATAGTTATTTTCCCAGTGCTTTTCACTAATTTTTTTCCTTTTAAAACCATGAGGTTTTTAAGTTCAGGAATGTACTTTTCTATTGGATCATCCAAATTTATTGAATTACGATCCACGAGTATCATCGTTGCAAGAGACGTGATGGGTTTGGTCATGGAGTGAATTCTAAAAATAGAAGATGTATCCATCACCATTTTGTTGTCTATGTCTTGGTAACCATAAGCTCTATGTAAAATATTGTTGCCCTTATGAGCAACCAATACAACTGCTCCGGCAATGTTTTTCTGGTTCAATTGCTCCTTGATAAAGTCATCAACTGCCGATTCATTTTTTAGTGCTTGAGCCGAAGTGTTAATGAAGGAAAGAATAAAAACAAATGGAAGAAGGAAGGATTTGATCATATTACAAGTTTGGTGTAATCTACTCAAAAAATGAGCCAATGATTAAATTTATTCTAATGATTAGTATATGAATTGTAGCATTATAATCCCCTTGTTCAAAGTAATAAAAAGCTGATGTAAATAACGTGTGTCCTTATTACTATATGATCTCTGGGTTACAGTTTAAGTTTAAACCCCTTCTTCTCAATCCACCCAACTATAAGCACCGTGATTACCGCAAAAATAAATGAGTAGAGGAGTCCTATAAAACCTTGATGAAATGATTCCGGAAGTATAATTCCTATAACATCTTTTAAAGGATTGATAATAGGATAAAGTATATAACAGGTAAGTGTAGCTGTTCCTGCGGCTCCAATTAAATTGGCCCATTTAGTCTTCTTTTTCACGTCAGCAATTACATAATTAATAGCAAATAGAATAAAGGCAATACCAACACATATTCCCAGCCACGAAGGGGTTCCCGACATTTTTGAAATTCCCCAAATAGGTCTTGTACCAATACCAAAACTTATAGTTAACCCCCCTAATATGATAAGAGCTGGAAATATCCATTGACTATGTTCTTTAGCAAGTTTTCTAACAAGTAACAAGGCTACCATTCCTGCGGTGGCAATTGCAGGAATAGTTCCAGAATAAATAGTATTTAAAAAGCTTAGGTACTCTGGAAGCGCTGGTAAGTAATTGGAATGACTTAATACAGACAACGTACTAAAGAGTAAAAATAAACCAATAATTGCGGCGAAGTTCCCTCTGAAAAGAATGAATAACAGTGCGTTAATTAAGTAAGCCCATCCTATTAAGCCCAATATGCCCCACCATTGTCCTGTCATCCATAATTCACCATCGTCTCCTCCTTTATAGATCACGGCTAAAAAAACGAGTAGTACTACTCCGAGAAGTTGTAATGGAAGGTGCCATTTTACTGGTACAGGAGTTCGTTTCCAATGCATCCATATAAGTACTACAGCTATAGTCATTATTACAAAATATCCCATTTTATTGATGAGCAGGCTCTCGGTATGTATAGTTTCATAGTTAACCATGAAAAATCCAATGACTAATAATGAAGCAGATCTTATGATTACTTGTTTAGCAATAGAAGTACTTACAAGTCCTTTTGTTCGTCCTTGTTCTATGGCTAGAGGAATACTTAATCCAACAATGAATAGGAATAATGGGAAAATAATATCTGAAAAGCCTAAGTAATCCTCACCCCATTCAGCGTGTTGTAACCATTTAGGAACACCGATAATTGACCAAAAGTCGTTTACCCAAATCATCAATAGCATAGTTAATGCTCTCAGTATGTCGATGGATGCTATTCTTTTGTTTCCCATATTTTTTTATTGTGTCTGACGATTTCGCTATGCTGGGTGCGTCGTTTTTTGATTACAATATACGTCGAAATTGTAGTAGGTAGGATTGATAAATGATTTATCGTCGTGATCCATTGATACTGTTGCAATATAGATGGTTCGATTCCAAGT
>JBLIAZ010000137.1:0-6882 GCA_047631875.1 Saprospiraceae bacterium | reverse complement strand
CTTGGACATTTTGTTTTGAATTGGGAATTTCTTGTGTTGATACTGAGGTATGTGATGCTGCAACTGCTTCCATGATGTTTAGTTTTTCGATACACTAAAGATAATAAATATTCAGAACTTTCAATTAGTATTGAAAGTAAATTTTCGATACTCAGAAATGCAATGTGAAATAGATAGTATGACAGCGTTTTACATTGTTAATGCAAAAGGTTTAGCTTTAAGAAAAATTTGTAAGTGAATAAACCAGTCCTTCTTAAAGAATTAACATTCAAAGCCATTCGGAGTTCTGGGGCAGGAGGGCAGCACGTCAACAAAGTGTCCTCTCAAGTGGTGTTGTCATTTGATGTGTCAGGATCTAAAGGGTTAGTCTGGCGAGAGAAGTCTTTGCTGTACAAAAACATAGCTGCACGATTAACCAATGAGAAAATCCTTATACTTTCATGTGATGACGTCCGAAGTCAATTACAAAACAAAAACAAAGTAATCGAACGCTTTTTTGAAATAATAAAAGCTGGACTGCATGTCCCAAAAAGACGAATAGCATCAAAGCCAAGTAAAAACTCCATTAAACGAATGAAAGCTAAAAAAGGGCGTAGGGGAGATCTCAAGAAATTAAGACAAAAGCCAGGCTTGGATTGATTGATTGATTGATTGATTGATGATTAATTTTCGTTAGCTGATTTGTGATTCAAATTTTCAAGCCAGTCCCTAGAAACAAAATACATAGCTCGTAAATAACCTTTAATTTCAGCATAGTCTCTTAAGGCTACTTCACGTCTTTTATACGCTCCTCCAATCGAAAAAACAATTGGGAAAATTACGGCTGTTGCTACTAATGTCAGCGGAAACTCCGCTTCATATTTGAAATGAATACAAAAAGCAGTTGAAAGCACTGCCAATGATGCAATTATTAAGGTTTGAGTATTTATGATTAATAAAATTCTATTAAAGTACCGTTTCATAATAGTGTTGTAGTTTTTGGTTCGCTGTTTCTGAACTCTAATGTACTTTAAGCATCTATATTATTTTAACTTTTCTCTCTCAGTAAAAGTAGCAAGTCCAGTTGCTCTTACTCATATTTAATACGGCAGCACCAATAGGAGAGGAGCAAATAAAAAGAAAGTAGGTAAACCTACAATGACATGGAGCGATGCAGTAGCTGAGGCATTGTGTTTTGGATGGATTGACAGCACCAAACGAGCATTGGATGACCAAAGGTTTATTCAGTATTTCAGCAAAAGAAAACCTAAAAGTAACGGGTCACGGGTAAACAAAGATAAAATTAAAGTACTTCTTAAAAGCGGCGAAATGACTGAAGCAGGAATGCTTTGCGTAACGGTGGCCAAAGGAAATGGTTCATGGCACATATTGGATAGTGTAGAAGCTTTAATTATTCCTGAAGATTTAAAAAAGGAATTGACTTCCAATGCAAATTGCATGGATGTTTTTTTGACTTTCAGTAAGTCCGCAAGAAAAAGCATGCTATATCGTCTCGTGGCTGCAAAAAGAGCTGAAACTAGAGATAATCGTATAGCTGAAAGAATAAAAACTGTAAATGAAAAAGGCAACAAATGATAGCAAAGTGCCCATTGTCATCATTTACAAATAAAAAAGCCTTTCAACGTGATCGCTGAAAGGCCTTTTTTACTAGTATGATGAAAGTATTAAACTACTTTTACATTTACTGCGTTCAACCCTTTAGGTCCTTCTTCAACATCAAAACTTACATTGTCGCCATCATTGATGTCGTCAATAGTACCATTTACATGTACAAATACATCTTTATCCCCTGATTCAGGAGTGATGAATCCAAATCCTTTTACACTGTTGAAAAACTTTACTGTTCCGTTTGCCATAATTATTTTTTTAAATTGAATTGCAAGTATAAAGCTTCTTTGGTAATAATCTTTCATCATTTCCACTTATAATGACTTTAATGGTCATTTAAATGAACTGTGACAGACAATTTTAAAGTTATTTCGCTTGTGTACAGTTTGAGAAAATAGCATGAGTAACTCGTTCCAAAGAACAGCCGAGTAAAAAAACTTGATAAAATTAAATGGCGAATGTCTCTATTTTTTCTTGAGAATAATTACTTAATTAATTCTTGCAAATAGTTACCCAGTAAGTCTTCTAGGTTTTCATCGTCTTGCAGTTGATCATATTCCACGTCCAAAGAGTACAGTTCCACTTGTTGCTGTTCTGAAAGCTCCATATTAAATACAAATTCTTTGTAAGCGTCATCAAGGAGCCCTGTTGGATTAACAACAGCTAACGAGTTGGACACAATTTTGGCAGACACTGTTGCTTTAATTTCATTCAACACATGAATTACTTCAGGAGCAAATATTCCAAATGACTTTTCGTAGAATTCCTTAAACCCGCCAGTCGTTACAGATTGATTCAGTTTTATTAGTACATACACCATCTTTTCTGGTCCAGTGAGTCCTTGGACAACATTGTACCATTGTGACCAATTTTCAAAATCAAAGTCAGTGTCATCAATGTGCTGTTCTGCAGAGCTGTACAGTCTACCAATTAAAGCTCTGTTCGAAATTTGCTCCATTATTTTTGTGATAATTTATCAGCAATTATCTTCGCATCGGTACAATACTTGTCGTCACCCTTTAGATTCCACTCTCCAGTTTTTTCGATGTAAAACTTAACTGTTTTCTCCACTACCTCTGAATAACCACCGTAAGAGTTTAAAGCGTTTTGGACTTCATCAAGGTAATCTTCCTTACTTAATTCATCAGCAAGTACCAGATCCCAGAGCCTGTTAATGCGTTTTGCTTTTTCCTTAATAACAGGACTTGTCGACTTGTAGGCCATTAAAAAAAGCGAAAGTGCTTTTGCCTCTGCAGATGGTTTTTCTTTTTTCATAATCAATAGAGAAAAATGTTATTTAATTTCCTACAAATCTAATGGATTTCTGGCCAGTTTGTTCATCTATTTAACTTTTTCGAATTCACCTGCCTGCCCTATCTCCCCGTTTATTTTCTATTTGTTTGTAAGGAGCATAAGAATAGGCGAATAAACAGGACTTCAGCCGGACTTACACGTTAATTGTGCTTAAAAATTAATTGATGAACTTAAAAATCAAAATAATACCTCTACTTTTAATAACCCTTATTTTGTTACCAATGAATATTCGAATTACACTACTAGCTCTGATGCTGGGTTTGTCCAGTTATGGGCAAACCATCACCGGACAATCACAAGATGAAAATGGCAATAATTTGCTGTTTGCCAATGTCTTATTGTTTAATGCAAACGACAGTTCATTAGCTGTAACTGCTGTAACAGATACCTCAGGACATTTCTCGCTGAATTCAACTTCCGACACCATGGCTTATTACTTGGTGATTCAAACCATGGGTAAAAACGATTTCCGTAGTGCACCATTTGTGGGTGAAAAGCATTTTGGGATTATATCCATGAAAGAATTATCGGTGGAACTAGAGACTGTGAACATTGTCACAAAAAAGCCAATGATCGAAATTACCGGTCGCGGATTGGTAATGAACGTTGCTGGGTCAGCCATTCTTGAAACATCCAACGGCAAAGAAATATTGGAAAAAATCCCAGGAGCTTCCATGAATCAAGACGGGAGCATCAGTTTAAAAGGAAAACAAAACGTGAAAATATTCATGGATGGTAAGCCGACCAACATGTCCATGGAGGATTTAATGAGACTTCTTGAAAACATGCCTTCCTCAGAAATTGAAAAGGTGGAAGTTTTTGAAATTCCACCCGCTAAATACGACGCATCAGGAAGTGCAGGTGTGATAAACATTGTCACTAAAAAAGGTATGCGATTGGGTTTTAACGGATCATCTGGATTGAGAGCTGGATATGGTAACTTTCATAAGTTATCACCATACTCTCGCTTGAATTATCGTAATAAAAAACTTAACATTTTTGGAAGTGGGTGGTACTACAACAGTATGAGTGACCACGTTGCCACATCTGACATGATCATGAGAATTGACGGAAGTAATTCCTCCTTTTTTAATGAGTTTCACCGGGTTCATCATCCCGTTGGATATGGCACACGCGCCGGAGTTGACTACTTCCTTAATGACAAAACTACTGTGGGGTATTTGGCAGTTTTGTACAACGGTGCAACCAACGGTTGGGAGCCGTCATCAGTTACCGTAACAGGTCCTGCCAGTAGTAACTACAATTACCTTGACGCCATTGAAAATTTCAAATATTTTTGGTCAGGACAAATACACAATGTCAATTTTAAAAGACAAATTAAAGAAGGTGAATCTTTGAATTTAGACTTGGACTTTGGCTTAAGAAAAGGTGGTAATGACAACAGTAACCTCAATAATTATTTTTTAAATGACCAAATGTTAACACCGTATTACATAGAGCAACGAGGAGTTACCAATACCACATTTGCTGTAGCTAAATTGGATTACGAAAAAATTATATATAAGACCTGGGCGCTGGAAGTAGGAGCAAAAGCAAGTTGGGTAAAAACGGAGAATGATTTTAAATCATTTAATGGAACCAATGACAAAGACGTCGTAGAAAACTTAAATGCATCGAACTATTTTGAATATGAGGAAGTAATTTCTTCAGTCTATGGGGTTTTGGCTAAGAAATGGGGTGACCACTGGGCATTTGATGCAGGCTCAAGGCTCGAATATACAGATGCTACTGGAGTCTCTCTAACCACTGGCACTACCTTTAACAATGGGTATTTGAACGTATTTCCTAATGTTTCTTTAGCATACTCAGTATCAAAAAAATACAGTTTATCTACAGCTTATACTAGGCGAATCGACAGACCAAAATACTATCAGTTAAACCCTTTTCAAACACAAACGAACCAATTCAATTTTCACCAGGGAAACCCAGAATTGCAGCCTCAAATTAGTGATGTAGCTACTTTAACTTATAGTTTGCTGGATGCCTTTTACTTTACTTTAAGTGGTAGTCAAATGAAAGGACTGATGAACAGGGTGATTAAACAAGAGGAAGAGTTGCAACGTCAAGTGTACATCACTGAGAATTTGGAAAAATTTGAAAATTACAGTTTCAATGCCTACATCCCATTTAAAATCAAAAAATGGTACAGCGGTAATGTAAGCTCCACGGTGTATTACAATAAAATGTCCTCGGACTTGGATTGGGGAGTTGTGGGCTATGAAATTTTCACTTTTGATTTAAACATGCGGCATGTTTTTAACTTACCAAGTGACTACAAGTTTGAACTGAGTGGCTTTTACAAGCATGACAGTTACTGGAACATTTGGTTTGTGGAACCACACTATCAATTGGATTTAGGCCTAAGTAAAATGTACAAAGACTTCAGGTTTAGTTTATCGGTAAAGGATTTCTTGAACATACGGGAGGGCAATGGAGGTGTTTTTCAAAACACGGTGAACATGGCTACCACATATAAGCCAGAGTCACGAAAAGCGATGTTGTCTATCAATTATAAATTTGGCAACAAAAAAGTAAGAAGTGCGCGTCAAAGAAGTACTGGTTCAGAAGATTTACAAAAGCGATCAGGAAAGTAGAGGCTGAGCTACGGTCATGAATCAGGTCTCATTTGTATTGTTGCTAAATCAAAAACATCACTTGATTTAATTGAATGATGGAGAATTGACAATTCTGTACAAGCCAATACAACAGGAGACTTTTGACAGTAAGTGTTAATTAATTCAACATACTTTTCGATTTCAGTGTATTGTATAGATCCATCGAATACTTTCCTTCTGATTTTATCAATGTATATCATGTCCTGAGCAAGTGGGATTGAGGTGTTTATGTCTGAGGCTTTAAAATGATCTTTTACATAATTTCCTTTCATTGTATGAAGGGATCCAAATAGAATTACCTCAGCTACAGCTTTCTTTTGCAGGGCTTTCGCACCCTTTAAGACAGGATGCATGAAATTAAATTTAAAAGGGCCATCTAGTTGGTCTATGGTTTCATGTAAAGTGATGTTTGGAACGATTAAGCTTGTGATTTTTTTCTGCTCTGCCTGCCGTAAATAGGGAGTGACTAGGTCCTTTAAAAGAGCAAAGTTTTTAGGGAGTTGAGTGTTTATTGCAGAAAAATCAGTGGCAATTACTTTGACATCATGAAAGCCCAGTTTAACAAGTTTACGCAAGTAAAACTCACTCGAATCTTTTCCCAAATACAATAAGCCTATCTGATCTTTCATGTTGCTTAGCTTTAACCGAGAGAATTATCTTTGTACTTCAGCCCCTAGCACAAAATCTGAAAATAAATTATTATTGTCGCTGAACTCTTTTTGTAATTTTAAGTCCGTTTTAGCGATCAAGGTTTTTAACAATTCTTTGTCGTACTTTCTGGAAATTTCAGTGATTATTTTTTCTCCTTTTTTAAAGTATATCATGGTTTCTATTTCGCCTAAATATACCTCTTGATCTTCCATACTTTCTAAAAAGCTTACTGCCTTTCCTTCCTTCCAATACTCAGGAACATGACGGAATTTACTCAAATTGAAATTCGCTCCCATTTCCCTATTAATTCGATGCAAAAGATTCAAATTAAACTCTTTTGTTACACCACTTGCATCATTGTAAGCTGGTAGCACTACTGATGCGTCCTTTTTCAAGTCCAACCCCAAAACCAACCTGTCATGAAGTTTTAAGTGGGCTGCAATTCGAGTAATGAATCTAGCAGCTACTTCATCATTCATGTTACCTAAGTTTGAACCCAAAAAAAGCACTAATTTTTGACCATCATTCTCTTTTAACTCCACTAATAAGTCAAAATAATCTCCACATTTAGGTATTATTTTTAAGCCCTTTAAATCATTTAAATTTTCTTGCAAAACGTTCAGGACATTTTGAGATATGTCTACAGGAACATACGTGAAATTGAAATTCTGTT
>JBLIAZ010000136.1:0-6883 GCA_047631875.1 Saprospiraceae bacterium | reverse complement strand
TGTTTTCTTGCTTAATAAGTTCAAATATTGCGGAATCTCTTTTCATTGTACTTAGGTTTAAATGAATTAAATAAGACTGCAAAAATATTAATTGTTTTGGGTTTGCGCACGTAATTTTTTAAGGTTTTATTAACAAAATATCATCACCTTAGTTTTTTGAATTGATAAGCCATACTTTTACATCAAATTTTTCGTTTTTAGTTGCTGAATTTACTGCTTGTGTTAAGAAGCTTCACTTTTATTAAATCAATTGTAATTGCCTTGCTATGCTTTGCTAGCAGCGTTGGGTTTGCTCAACTTGGCACAGTAAAAGGAATCCTACTGGACGACCAAGGGAAAGGAATTGACGGCGTTCAGGTTACAATTTCCAACAGTACCCATTTTACCTTTTCTGATTCCACAGGAAAATACAGCATCAAAACAAAACCAAGCAAACGGCTGTTTGTGGCTTTTAGTCATTTATCATACAACAGCACTGGACAAGAGGTTTCCTTAACTGATGGCGAAGTGAAAATATTGGATCTGAACTTAGAATCTGCTTTTCACTTAACAGATACTTTGGATATAGAAACTACAAAAACTGTAAAAACCAAGGAAGTAACAATTGATGCTGATCTCATTGACAAAGTAGTCAGCCCTTCAGACGACGCTCTTGCCATCATTAAACAGCAAGCTGCCGTGGCGTCCAATAATGAACTGTCCTCAGCATACAGTGTCCGTGGAGGGAATTTCGACGAAAATTTGATTTATGTAAATGGCATTGAAATATACCGGCCATTTTTAATTCGAAGTGGACAGCAAGAAGGTTTAAGCTTTGTAAATTCCGACTTGGTAAAAAGCTTGACTTTTAGCGCTGGTGGTTTTGACGCACAATATGGTGACAAACTTTCATCCGTTCTTGATATTAAATACAGGGAACCAAAATCCTTTAAAGCAAGCGTAAATGTAAGCATGCTTGGTGGACGTGCACACATCGAAGGACGCATAAAGGATAAGTTCAGTTTTATCATGGGAACTCGCTACAAAACAAACTCTTACCTTTTAGGAACTCTTGACACTGAGGCCGAGTACAATCCTCAGTTTTTTGATTACCAAACCTATTTAACCTACCGCCCTACAAGTAAAATAAAAATAGGATTCCTGGGTAACATCAGCTCCAACAGGTACGAAATGAATCCTGTGAGCAGACAAACAAACTTCGGAGGGATTAACCAAGCCTTTCAATTAAATGTAGGATTAGCTGGTCAGGAAGTGAACCGATTTGATGCTTTTTTTGGTGCCTTAAGTTTGGATATTCAGGCATCGGACAACGTGGTACTTAAATTTACCGGTTCTGCTTTTAGCACAAGCGAAGAAGAAACATTTGACATTGCAGGAGCGTACGAACTTGGAGAGTTAGAAACTAACCAAGCCTCCGAGAATTTTGGTGAAATATCTAATGTGGTTGGTACTGGCTCATTTTTAGACCATACCAGGAATTTCCTTGATGCTGATATTTTTAATGTAAGTCATCATGGTATCATGTCGTGGAGCCCTGGAAAATTATTGTGGGGAGCCTCCTACCAACAGGAACATTTTAAAGATGATTTATTGGAATGGAAATATGTTGATTCAGCTGACTTTTCCATTCCTACCGCTCCCTCCAATGAATTGATATTAAATGAGTACTTACAATCTCGAAATGAATTAACAACCAGTAGAATCAACGCTTACCTTCAAAATAATTGGGAATTATTGGAAAATTCCAAAAGTGAGTTATTTTTAAACACTGGAGTTCGTGCAAATTATTGGAGTTACAGCAAGGAAATTTTAGTCAGTCCACGAGCATCCTTAATATATGTCCCAAACAGTCCCATTGACTCAACAAGTACTTACAAAGGTCAATTATCCTATCGTTTAGCATGGGGTTACTATTACCAACCTCCTTTTTACAGGGAGCTCCGGAATTTGCAAGGAATGATCATGCCCGATGTAAAAGCTCAAAAATCGATTCATTACGTAGCTGGAGTTGATTACGACTTTCAAATGTGGAAAGTCCCATTTACATGGCGAACGGAAGCTTTTTACAAACAACTTGACAAGCTAATTCCATTTGAAATGGAAAACGTGAAACTCAAATACTTTGGAGAAAATTCAGGACAAGGATATGCTACAGGAATGGAAACAAGGATTAACGGGGAGTTTGTGGAGGACTTGGAATCGTGGTTTAGTTTCTCCTTGCTAAAAACAGAGGAAACCATTGACGACTTCACTTACACCGATTACTTTAATGCTGCTGGAGATAAAATAGTATTTGGATTTACTGACGATCAAGTAATTACAGACAGTACGGTCGTTGACAAAGGCTCCATGCCACGTCCTACCGACCAGAGGTTTTCCTTTAAAATATTTTTTCAAGACAGGATGCCTAAGTTCCACTCCTTTAAAGTGCATTTAAACTTTGTGTATGCTTCTGGACTTCCGTTTGGACCCTCAGAAAGTGTGCAAGCGCGTAATGCTTTCAGAATTCCTGCTTATCGTCGTGTGGACATTGGATTCTCCTACGACATTGTAGAAAACGGACAAAGACGTAAAAACAACAAGTTAGTAGAAATTCCTGAAAAACATTTTTTACACGTGTTTGAGCATTTGTGGATTCGTGCTGAAGTATTTAATTTATTGGACATCAGCAACACCATTTCCTATTTTTGGATCTCAGACATACACAACAGACAGTATGCAATTCCAAATTTCCTTACTCAACGATTGATTAACGTAAGGTTGTCAGCCACATTTTAAAACTCGAGAATGGCACTCATTTCCATAGTTATGCCAGTGTACAACACTTCAAAATATTTGAAGGAATGTTTGGATTCAATCATTGAGCAAACGGAGACAAACTGGGAATTGCTGGTTACGGATGATTTTTCCACGGATGATTCACTTGAATTATTAAACAGTTACGCAGTTTTGGACTCAAGGATTAAAGTTTTTAAAAACAACCACAAAGGAATCATAGGGGCATTGCGTTTAGCTTTTGAGAACAGCCAAGGCACCTTCATCACTAGAATGGACTCGGACGACATCATGCACCCCAACAAGCTTCATGTACTACAGTCAAGCTTACTGAAGCATGGCGTAAAGCACCTTGCGTGTGGACCCGTAAAATATTTTTCCGATTATGAAATTGGAGATGGATTCAAAAAATACGAAAGTTGGTTGAACGGGTTAATTGAACACGGGGATAACTTTGATGACATGTACAAAGAATGCGTCATCCCCTCTCCCTCTTGGATGTGTCATCGTGAGGATTTTATTGCTTGTGGAGGATTTACCCATGATACCTATCCTGAAGATTACGACCTAGCTTTTAGGTTTTATAAGAACAAAATAAAATGTATTCCTTGCAATGAAACACTTCATTCATGGAGAGACTACAGAGCAAGAACTTCTCGGACTGACCCAAATTATGCTGACAATACTTTCATTGACATTAAACTCAAATATTTTTTAGCTCTTGAAAAAAAAGCTAATAAAAAAATTGTCATTTGGGGAGCTGGAAAAAAAGGAAAAAAAGCAGCTAAGATCCTTTCGGGGCAGCAAATTGATTTTGACTGGATTTGTGACAATCCAAACAAAATTGGTCATGAAATACATGGTAAGAAATTACAAGGATTAAAAAACAACATTGACTTTTCTCAGTCCCAAAGCATCATCACTGTGGCTAACCTTCAAGCACAAAATGACATTGAAAAAAGTTTTAAGTCGCAAAACTTAACAAAAAACAAAGACTACTTTTTCTTTTGTTAAGTTTTGCTACTTCGCCAATTTACGAATTGCTATCGCCCGTTCATTGCCCTTTTTAACTGGGTTTCGCACAGCGTGACGAATCACCCAGTTTAATTCCGAAGACGTTTCTTGAAGCCATTTCTCACACAGGTCAAGTGCTAAATCAAGGTGGTCTTTTGCAATGTCACCTACGTGATTAGCCACACTCCTTCGCACATACAAGTCCGGATCGTTTTTTAAATGTTCTAGAATTGGCAAACAAACACTTGGGTCTTTTACAAACGAATCTATTTTCGTGGACCAAGGGAGTCGCGAACGAGTACCTTCAGAACAAAGTCGTCTTACATGAGGATCTGGGTCATTTAGCCAACCCGTTAAAACTTTTAAAGTCCGCTGTTCATCACTGATAATAAAAGACCTTATGGAATATTCGCAAGTAAACCGTTTTGTTAATTCAAACTGAGCACTCATTGAAACATCAAAAGGATCAATCCCGTTATTGAATTTTGAATCAACACCGTACTCAGCAATAAAATCACAATGTGGCATGTAAAATAAAACCGCCAAACCATTTCCTTCCGTCTTTTCCAAAGGAGGGGTCAACGACTTAAGGATAATTTCAATGGCTTCAGAATACACTGCAGACAAATGCTTTTTTAAAGCGATAGCAATGTGCTTGCTTCGCTCTTTTAGCGTTAGTTCTGCAATTCCACTCATGGATGACTTTACAAACCCTTTGGTATCAAAAGGTTTGTAAACAGCCTGAATATTTTCACTTAACTGAACAATTGCTACCTCATCCAATAACATTTTCAAAGGGAATCCCTTTTGAATAGAACTTGGAGCGTCAGGTATTTTTAATTTTACCATGGACATGAAATTATGACAATTGTTTGTACCAATCAGAAATCCCTTCACCAATCTCATGAGGGTAATCTTCTTGAATAAAATGAAGTCCTTCACCTAGGTTAACCATTTTCACATTTTTAATGGTCTCTTTAATTATCTTCACATCTTTCTCTTTTACAGCCACACCAGGAGTTACATAAAAACAAAGTTTTGGAATTTCTGTTTCAGTTAACCATTTGTTCCACGAAGCCACACACTTCGCCACTTCCTTGGGTTCTCCTCCATTAAAAGGGACTGCTTTTGGCCAAGCCAGCAAAGGCTTCCTCGACTTTACAGTGGGATAAGGAGATGAATAAAAATCCATTTCTTCTTTGGTTAACTTCCTTAAAATCATGTCTTGAATCATTTTTTTCACAAACATGTTGGCCACTTGAACCATCAAAAACCCTAAAAAAGGAGCTCGAATCATTTTAAGTGCTGTTTTGATGGATGCTGGCATGTCAAACAAAGTTGGTGCATCATACATCGCCTCCATGAATGCAATAGCTTTGATGTTGTCACGGTTTAAATTGGCATAGTGAAAACCCATTCCGGAACCCCAATCGTGCAAAACCAAGGTCACGTTTTTTAAGTCCATTTTTTTTATGAAAGCTTCTAGGTAATCATACGTATCTTGAAAACCATAATCAATGTCAGGTTTACCAGACTTTCCCATCCCTATTAAATCGGGAGCAATGCATCGACCTTGTTTACTTAAATGAGGAATGATGTTCCTCCATAAATAATTTGACATGGGATTGCCGTGTAAAAATAATATGGGATCTCCTTCACCCTCTTCAATGTAATGTATTTTACTTCCTTTTACTTCCAAAAATTTTGATTCAAAAGGGAATGCTGCAGAAATTTCTTTGTTTGACTTCATGAGTTAATTTATTTGATGTTATACCTGTTAGATGCACCTAAACTTGAGGTGTTACAAAAGCGCAGAAAAAAAATCACCCTAAACTGATTTAAGATGACTTTTTCAAATGAGCTAAGTGGAACTTTAAATTTTAAACAAGTTCTTTATTGTTTGGTCGTTGATGATTTTACTCACCACAGATTCCGCCTCAAAACCAGACTTGATGGGGTGAGTACGGAATATCTCAACGTATTTCTGATCAACGATATCCCTCATTTGATCTTGATTTTTAGTTACAAAATCCCCAATGCTTTTGGTATAAGATTTTTTAAAAATTAAATTATTTTCGTTCAACACTCCCATTTTTAAGGCACTTTTTGCCTTTTTTGAACACCTGCAAGGGTTTGATTTTTTAATTAAACCACACCTGTATTCCATGTAATTGTGCAATTCTTTTCGAGCCCTTGAAAGCTTTACCCTGAAGTTTTGTTTTGAAATACCGAAAATTTCTGCACCCACGTTATGATCAATCCCAAAAGAATCGCCCAACAAATAAATCAACCTTTGCTCTCTGTCCAAACAAATAAGCATTGCCGAAGTGCACCTGAATTTCACTTCACTTGTGTAATCCTTCAGTTCCAATTCCTCTTCAGGAGTCAATTGAGGATCAGGAACAGCATTCAATTGCCTGTCGTGTTCTTCAAAGCTAGGGAACATGTCCTCCTTTGCCTTTCGTTTACTTTGTAAAAACTCATTGAACACTATCCTATAAAGCCAAGTCCTAAATGCACTTTCCTTTTTAAAAGTGGACAGTTTGGTGATCACTTTTATGAGCACTTCTTGTGTTAGGTCCAAGGCGTCCTCATTGCTGTGTGTCATTTTCCAAGCAACATTATATATGAATGCTTGGTGCATTGTAACCAGTGTGTCCAAAGCCTTTGAATCTCCTTCAAGAACTTTGTCAACTAATTTTAAATTTTCTTTTTCCGAATAATGATCCGATAATGGGTTTTTCATGTGTTGAAATTCGTTATTATTTAGCAGTTAGATGCAATAAATAATAATGTGTTACAAACACATGACATTTCAACGAATACAAACACTCAGATAGTGACCTTTTTTATGATCCACAAAGACGATAAAATTCTACAACTCGATTTTAAACAAGCTCCTTTTACAAAATTTCAAAAGCAACTACTATTGCCTTCGGTATCACTATGGACTTAAATCCAGAGTTTTTAAGTTTCACCTCATTGGTTTTCATAGTATAAAAGCTACCATTCTGAACCGAACGGCTGTTTGTATTTACCTCCTTAACCGTCATGAGTTCCCCAACTTTCTGACCAGATCTCGACAAAATTAACT
>JBLIAZ010000135.1:0-6945 GCA_047631875.1 Saprospiraceae bacterium | reverse complement strand
TTTGAAGCTTTAATGACGGAATTATACAATGCTTTACATCCTGCAGGTAAATTGGTAACTGCTGCGGTAAGTGGAAGTAGCTGGGGAGGTCAAGGGATTAACGCTAACGTTAAAAACGTGGTTGATTGGCTGAACATCATGGCGTATGATTTCAACGAGTTTGAGCATGCAACATACAGTGATGCGATTGGAGCTGTGGCTTATTACCAAGGAAAAGGATTTCCTAATTCTCAATTAGCTTTAGGTGTTCCTTTTTACGGAAGAAATTCTTGGGAAGCATATTCTACAATAATTAACAGTGGAGGTGACCCTTACGCTGATATTTATAACGGAGTTGGTTATAATGGAATTACGACCATCAAGCAAAAAACGAACTACGCAATTGATAACGGTTTAAGTGGGGTAATGATTTGGGAAATATCTCAAGATTTAACCAATCAATATTCTTTGCTTACTGCAATTGACGAGGAAATATCAGCAGGAGGTCCGGTAAATCAAGCACCTACTACGAGCATTACTTCACCAAGTAATGGAAGTTCGGTTGATGAGGGAACAAGTATTACAATGTCTGCTAATGCAGCCGATTCTGATGGAAGTGTTGCTAATGTAGCATTTTACAGCAATGGCTCTTTGGTTGGAAATGATGCAAGCGCACCCTATTCATTCGATTTGGGAATCTTAGCAGTTGGAACTTACAGTTTAACTGTGATTGCAACGGATAATAATGGTGCTACCACCACTTCGACCGCTGTAAGTGTAACAGTAAATTCTGTTACTGGAAATCAAGCACCAACAGTTAACATCACCTCTCCAACCGACGGAAGTCAATTTGACGAAGGAACAGGAATAATAGTAGCAGCTGATGCAAATGATACTGACGGAAGTGTTACAAGGGTTGAGTTTTACTTAGACGGTGTCTACCAAGGAGAAGATATTTCAAGCCCGTACAACTTTCCTTTTGGAAGCTTAACAGTTGGAACATACTCTTTTGCTGCAGTTGCTTTTGATAACGAAGGAGCTTCAGCTACTTCAGGTTCAGTAGGGGTTACTATTAATACTGTGAGTACAGGAGGAGGTTGTACTGAAACTCAATATGTAGAAGGAAATACAGTTGCTTCTGGAGAAAAAAACCAAAACGTGAACAACTTGTACTTATGTGACATAGGAGGATGGTGTTCGGGAGCTGCATGGGCATACGAGCCAGGAGTTGGAACGTATTGGACTGACTGTTGGACCTTATTAAGTGCTTGTGATGCTGCTCCACAGGCAAGCTTTAGAGTTGCTGCTTCAAGTAATGAAGTGGAAACTACTGTAGTTATTAGTTCTGATGAAGATCAAACGTTTAACATTAACGTATATAACACTGCGGGGCAAATGATTTATACCGGATTAGAATACGGTACAGAAGATAATGTGATTAAACATGTAATTAATAACACCGCATGGAAACAAGGGTGTTATTTTATAACCATTGCTACAGGAAGTACGATTCAAAGAATAAACGTAGTAAAGTAAGACTACAACAAAGAGAAGTCAAGTTAAGTTAAGTGTGTGTAAAAAAGGGTCGTACATCGTGTATGACCCTTTTTTTGTGTTTAAGAAGAAAACACGCTAACCTACTGGTAATCAATGGGTTTTAAGGGGTTCTTGTCGGTTTTTAAGGATAATGCGCAATAAAGTACAGTAAATGGCAGGTTTATTAATTTAATGTCCGCCTTTTGTACGGTATATAATTTTTTATCTAGCCTCCTTCATCCCTATCTTTGGAACAAGTTAAGTGCCTTGAATCGGGAGGTGGAGATCTTCCGTTAATATTTCAAGTTTAAGTTAAGTGTAAAAAAAGGAGCCTACATTCTGTAGCTCCTTTTTTATTTGCAATAAAACCACAGTGCTTTAAGTTACGTTTGCCCTGCACCAGTAAGGGTACACTTACTGTACGTCTTCTAGGTTCGTTAAAACAAAAAGCACACCTTTCGATGTGCTCCTTTTACTTAGACTATGTGGTACCCTTTTGCTAGTTTTCGCGAATGGTTAAATAATTACTTTCTTCAAGTCTATCAAACTCGTCCAAGGAGTCCTCTATTTCGAAGCTTTCTTCCACGCTCATGTTTTCAATTTGTATAAGCTGACAAAGTCTTTGAATTACTGTGTTGTTGTTTTTCATATCAATTCGTTTCACTTCCTATCTCTCTTTTTTGAGAAGAACCATCTTTCAGTTCCAACCTAATGACGGCAGTACTTGTTTGAGGTTGCCTTTGTGTGGACAATTTTGTTTCGGTTGAGTTTGAATTTCTTCAATCCACGAGCTTTTAAAAACAAAAGAGTTTGAGCAATTTCCCAATTAAATGAAGACCAACAAAAACTCAAAATACCTAATTTGCGGTATTTCAAAACGACAAAAACTATCCTACTTTTGAGGGCGCAAAAGCACCAACATACGAAAAACAACATTAAGCCTAATTACAATGAAAAACCTACTGTTAAGCATTGCTATCATGCTTGTTGCCAACGTCACTTTTGGGCAAGACTCCAGCAGCACCAAATCTATAAAGGACACGAATGCTCTTATTAAACCAAGTGAGTTAAGAGCAAACGAAAGGATTTTTAACAATAAAAAGAAGGGTAAGTTAAAACTTGGTGGATATGGTGAGGTTGATTATAACCAAGGTGTTTCAGAGCAAAAAAATGGTAATCTAGATGTGCACAGGTTAGTGATGTTCATGGGATATCAATTTAGTAAAAAGACGCAGTTTGTGTCGGAAATTGAATTTGAACACGTGAAGGAAGTTTATGTTGAACAAGCGTTTTTAAGACATAAATTAACTTCGTCCATCAACTTCAACGCAGGATTAATGTTGGTACCAATGAACTTCATTAATGAGTATCACGAGCCTACTTTTTTTTACAGTGTGGAGCGTCCCAACTTGGATAATAAGGTAGCACCATCTACTTGGAGAGAAATTGGCGCAGGATTTTCTGGAAATATTCAACTAGCAAAATTGAAATACCAATTGTATATCATGGGTGGGTTTAATGGCTTTTCAGGTGGTAATTCAAAGTTTAAAGGTTCAAATGGATTAAGAGGCGGAAGACAAAAGGGAGCTAAAGCAATAGCGAGTTCACCAACCTTTGCTGGGAAAGTAAATTTTTATGGAGTGCGAAGTCTTAAGGTCGGATTAGCTTATTACGGTGGAAAGTCTCAATCGGATTTATTTGACGGACTAAATAAAAGCGATGTGGCTGGAAACGCTGCCGCTGACAGTTCAATAGTTGGAATATCCATGGTTGGGCTTGACTTACAATACAACAAAAGAGGTTTTACATTCAAAGGTCAATTGAATCACGTTGCTATTAGTAATACCGATCAGTACAATGTGTATGGAGGCTCAAATTTAGGTTCTGAAATGTTTGGTTACTATGCAGAGTTTGGCTTTGACTTGTTCAGTTTAAGTAAAAAAGCGAAAGGTGGTTTAATTCCTTTTGTACGACTGGAGCAATATAATACTCATCAAACGGTGTATTCCTCCACAATAAACAATGATGCTTACAATGTGTTTGAAGTAATCACTGGTTTAAACTGGAGAGTAGCAAAAGGAGCGGTCATAAAATTGGATTATCAAATGACTCAAAACAAAGCAAAACCCACTGAATGGACCAACTTCATAAACGCTGGTGTTGGCTTTAATTTACAATAAGATTTGAAGAAGTTTTTTTACATACCAGTTTTATTAATCGCTTTATTTCACTTGTCGTTTAGGGTGGAGTACATGACATTGTATCCAAAACATTTGGATAAAAAAATCGATAAATTGATTAAGAAAGTATTCAAAAAAGAGGATTCTCTTAGTTTAAGGCCGTTTGATTTACCTTTAGAATTCAACAATCAAAGCAACATAGAGTTGTTTACTGTAATCAAAGATTCGACTAAGAGGGGCTATGTGACAGTAACACTAGCAAATGGTTGTCACGAAGGAGGGTGTAGCGCAAGTAATTTTGAAGAAGAGGAATTTTCTGATAAATACGAGCAGTATTATTTTGCGACCGTGTTCGATTTAAAAGGTAAAATATTAAGGGTTAAAGTTATTGAGTACGATTCTCAGTACGGTTATGAAATCATGTCCAGAGGTTGGTTAAAACAATTTAGGTCGAGCAATAATGACGAATTTATTTACGGTAAAAACATTGATGCTATCACTGGAGCTACAGTAAGTGGTGAATCCATTGTATCTGAAGTTAACATTTTGAGAATGATCATGGAGAAAGTAGTAAAAAAGTAAACAGAAACTCAGTTTCTCCCAACTCCATTTTACACAAAATCTACAATTACACTTCCTGTTTTGTTCCCGCCGCAAGCATATTTATAAGCTTCATGAATTTCGTCTGGTTTATAGTGTCTGTCAATCACTGCTTTAAACTGACCTTTTTCGATGAGGTTTTTGACGTATAACAAGCTTCTTTTACAGTCAGATGGGATTGGGAAAATAACCCTTTTACCTCTTTTAAATTTTGTAAGTAAAGGCAAGTATAAATTTTCCGAATTTGGACCAAGCTCTGACGAAACGTAAATTCCTTTTGGAAGCAGCAGGCTTTTGCATTTCCCGAAGGTGCTTTTCCCTACCGCATCAAAAACAAAATGGTATTTTTCTTTATCAATTTGGGTGAAATCCTCCGTTTCAAAATTATATACTTTATCAGCGCCTAAGGATTTTAACAACTCTAAATTTTTAGTATTTCCAACAGCTGTGACTTGAATGTCTAAGCTTTTCAGAATTTGCAAAGCAGCGCTTCCTATTGCTCCGGTTGCGCCATTTACTAACACTTTGTTTCCTTTTTCGAGACGCACTTTGTTAATGCAATTGTAAGCATAATGAGCACCCTCGGCACAAGAAACGACCTCATCGTAAGCCATGCCTTCTGGGATCAGTACGACAGGCTCTTTTTCATTAATGGTCAAGTACTCTGCTTGAGAAGCTAATCCCTGGTCGTTAAACCCCCACACCCTATCGCCTACCTTGAAGGTTTTTACTTGTTCACCTACAGCTTCAATTTGACCTGAAAAATCAGTGCCAGGCACTTGTAAAGTGGGCTTAAGTAAACCTATGAATAAGCGAATTAGGTACGGCTTGCCAGTTAGCCCACCCCAGTCTGTTCGGTTTACTGTGGTGCAATGCACTTTTACTAGTACTTCATTACTTTTAGGTACGGGCTTGTCAATTTCTTTTACTTCAAGAACTTCGGGAGTTCCGTATTTGGTTCGTATGATTGCTTTCATGATTTTGTTTGGAGGTTAGTGAAGGTAATGTTATAAGTTGAATAGGGATAGTTGTTTTTTGCTTCGCTACCACTCCGTGGGTTTTCCTTTTCTTTGCAATTTTCCATTCTTCATCTATTTTATTCCTGGAATTCAGTTGCTCCCTTTGGTCGGTTGCATGGACTCCTCTGGGTCAGGAGTTGACCTTTCTTTTGTTCACCTGTTGTCTATTTTAATTGAGTTCACGAGCTCGTCGTGCCTCCTTGGTTGTCTTGACCAAAAGAAACAAAAGTCAAGCCTGGCACCTCAAAAACTACCAGCTTCCCTTTCCATTTTATAAAAAACAGAACAGCCGAGGAGGCACGACGAACAAGCGAATACCAAGAATAATATAAATGAGCACAGCAGACACCGTTGAACTGTTTTTTGCTCTCGTTCCTCGACCACTAAAATCTCAAGGAGCTGGTGCCCGTTTTTTTACTGATGGCGCCTGTATGACGTGACTTTTAAACGGGGAACTAAAAAATCTGCAAAAGGATTGCTTAGAGTGAATTTAGTAGATGGTGAATAAGTTGACTAGAAAAGCTCTTCAAGTCCCACTTCTATCAAAAGTAGTCCTACAATACTCTGATACTCAGACTTGATTTTGTACCTTTAAAATTAATTTAGAAATGATACTGAATGAACATTAAAATAATTATTCTCGCTGTTCTGGTCATAACCATTTCATCTTGTGGGTTGCGTAACCGTGATGTGAAGAAAGAACAGCAAGATGAGTTCTATTCCGTTTTTGGCGGATGGGATTGGGTAAGAGTTCCATTGATAAAACCATATGAACTAAAAAATAATTCTCCAAAAATAGATGGTAGTAGTTGGGGGTTGAAATTGAAGACAGTAAAGTGGCATAGCACGTACAATGTAAAAAAAGTAAGTGTTGAGGATAGCGTAATTTTTGTGAAGTGTGGAAGTATTGGACCTAATGATAACGACAAAACAATTATCGGAACAAGAAATTATCCTACCGCTTGGTATATTTTGGATTTGAAAAAAGATATAGAAAGTGCATTTAATAATAAAAATGACTTTAACACATACTGTGAGGAAAACAGTTACCCCATCCCAACATGGCACTTGGTGGATTCGTTGAGAGTGAGATTGAGTGAAAAAGGTAAACTTCCTTGGTTTCCTTAATATGAGTCAAGTCCCACTTCTATACAAAGTAGTCTTTGTAAACTGCTGAATGTCAACGAAAAATGTAATACTAGCTAATATCAAGTCCTACTTTCGTCGAAAACATTAAGAAACTAATCCATAAACCCCAAATCTCAAATTCACGTCATACGGACGCCATCAGCGAAAAAACTGGCACCAGCTCCATGAGACGTGCGAGTCTGAGGAACGAGGACAAAAAAATTCAACAGTATCTACTGTGCTCATTTATATTATTCTTGGTATTCGCTTGTTCGTCGTGCCTCCTCGGCTGTTCTTTTTTTAGCTAAGATGAAAGGTAAGCTGGTAGTTTTTGAGGTGCTAGGCTTGATTTTTGCTGCTTTTTATCAAGAGCCGAGGAGAATCGAGGAGGCACGACGAACGAGTGAATTCGAAAAGATAAAATAAGATGAACAAACAACGAACAAGTGAATTCCAAAAAAGAATAGAAAAAGAGGAACAAAAAGTAGGGTCAACTCCTGACC
>JBLIAZ010000134.1:0-7046 GCA_047631875.1 Saprospiraceae bacterium | reverse complement strand
AAAAATGTCATAATTATTCCACCACCATATTTTTCCAAATCCACCATAATAGGTGGAGCTAGGCCATAAAAGATTTACTCCTCCCCAGACACAGGCAGGAGTAGGCATGTCTTCTAATAAGTGAATGGTAAATCCTAAAAAGAAGGTCAAAATCATGATTTTATTCCGCGCCAGTTTATTCAAAAAAACAGCACCAATTTTTTTTGGTTTCCGCAAACAGGTGAGCATCAAATAAAGTATTGGTAGTAAAGCGGCAAAAGTCAAAGAGTGCAATGCTCCATGGTGCGAGTACCAAAATTTACTGAAGTAAATGACATTGCCGCTGTGCTTTAAATTTAAAATAGCCCCAATTGATCCATCAAATTTTGACCATAGAGAGATAGCGTCAAAATCAGGAAGAGCTCCCGCAAAAGCACCTAGTATCATGATCCCAGCTTTTTGTTTAAAGCCACCCTCGGCAAAAGAAGCTACTGCAGTTGCAACTGCTAGTCCGGAAAGTGTGTGAGAAAGAATATCCATGGAAGGTGAATTTAATGGTTTACAATCGAATCTACTCAAACCACATAGCTTTTCAGTATTTTCACTTGTTCCTTTTCCCTTTGTAGACGTTAAAAAAAACAAACACTAACAAGGCTGTGCTTGTTTTTTTTCCTTGATAAAGAAAAGATGCTCTTTGTCAAAAATCCCGAAAAGCTATGTGGTTTGAGTATATAAAACACTAAATTTGGACACAAAAAATGACACCATGAAACACTTATTATCTCTGACTTTTTTAGTTTTATTTTTAGCTTCTTGTAGTATTGAGGAAGATGAAAACGAAAACGAATATTCAGCAACCACAGTTCACAACATTCCTTACGGTGAAGAAGGTACATTGAGCAGTGGTGACTACACTGGTGAGGGAAACGTAATCAACGTGGCTGGAACGAAGGTAATCATTGAAGGGACCGTAACTGTGGATGCAATGAGTGCAAGCGGAACCGTATACGTTCCTTTTGGAACTACATTGATAGTGAAATCCGTGATGACTGTTGGAGGAGGAGGGGATTTAGATATTCACGGTACACTTGTCACTGAAACATATACGCAAGTTGGAAACACATACATGACAAATGGGAAGGTTATAGTCAATGGAAAATTCACCATTGGGGGAGGAACGACCTTGTACCTTGAAAATTCAGAAGTAGAGGCAAAGGAATTAGTAGTTGTAGGTCACATTCAAGCGATTGAAAACAGTGTTACACAAGCAGCAAATTGGTATTCTATGATAGAACTTCATGGTGCTAAATATTTGAACAGAGGTGGAGGGACAAAGGTTTGCGGTTCCGTATTGTTTAATGTCAACACCGATCAAGGAGCTTCAGGTGTTTCGATGTCGGATGTGACTTCAACCGCTCTTGGAAATAACAGCACAGTAAAAGTAATATACGGGCTTCCATCAGATGAGACTTTATATCAGTACAATGATAATTGTGCCGCTGTTGCATTGATGCCTAGCCATTAACGATTAGAATTTATCCTTACTTTAATCATATTATATGTATATACAAAGACGGTTTCCGTTTAAGAATGTTTTGATTTGGACAAAACGTGAATTAATCTTTTTTTTCATATTAGCTACCGTAGTTACAGTGGTATATGAAGTTTTAAATGTGAAATGGTTACAAGTTCCTTTGACTATTGTGGGTCTAATAGGTACAGCTGTTGCCTTTATGGTTGGTTTTCAAAACAACGCAGCATACGACAGGATATGGGAAGCTCGAAAAATATGGGGTGGAATTACCAATGCTTCCAGGTCATTGATAATTACTTTGAAAGACAGTTTTTACATGCACCGAGCAGAGGCCGCTAAGGATGAAACCGACGTGGTAAAAGTAATAACCAAAAGGCACGTAGCTTGGTTAACTGCGCTTCGTTACGCCATGCGAACTAAAAAGTCGTGGGAAGCCACTTATCACGGAATAGGGAAAAAGTCAGCTTTTGATTATAATGTACCCGAATTTAATTCAACATTGGAGGATGAAATTAAGCCCTATCTTTCAGAACAAGAATTTAAGCATGTGATGTCTATTGACAATAAACCAAATGCGATCATCAGCTTGCAATCGAAACACCTTAGGGAATTGACGGACGAAAAAAAGTTATGGGATTTCTCCTTGTTAAATTTGCAGCAAATCCTTCAAGAATTAACAGCACTTCAGGGAAAGTCAGAAAGAATTAAAAACTTTCCTTATCCAAAGCAGTATGGGACCATTGGCTACCATTTTGTTCACATTTTCATGTGGTTGTTGCCAATGGCTATTATTCCGTCTTTTGAGAGTATGGGAGCGGTAATGGCTGATCAGAACCCTTTTGTTGGAGAATATTTTGTATGGATGAACATTCCATTTACTGTCATTGTAATTTGGATTTTTAACACCATGTTACGGATTGGATTGGCGGGAGAAAATCCATTTGAAGGTTCTCCTAACGATGTGCCAATTTCAAACATTTCAAGGGGTATCACAAGGGATTTATTGCAGTTAATTGATACGGACTTGAAAGACATTCCAGAACCTTTTGAGAACATTAATGATGTGGAAATGTAGCCGCATGCAATTTGAATCCCAAATAGTCGCAAGATAATAAGCCATGAAACAACGTTTGAAATACTTACTTGGAGCTGCTGTAGGTGTTTTGCTTATCACTTTTTTAGGAGTTTATATTTTATACTCCTCATATGAGGAGGTGTTCCCTAATCAGGAGAATGTCAATTATCATTATGGATTTTACCATGAGGACATTGAAGAGGATTGGTCGGAGGTAAGCGTAGATTCTTCTAGTTATTCTTTTAAAATGTCTTACAGGTTAAGCCGAGCAACTAGAACTCCTTTTGTTGCAGGGTATATTACTATCAATGATAACACAAAGTCGCTTGCCAAATACCAGGATCACAATGCCGTTCGAATCAATTTAAAATCCAATGTTGGTATGCGCATTCCCATCATGCTTACATTTGATTACAAAGAAGGTGAAAAGAAAAAAAACGGGAAACCATTCCCTATGCTGACTTTGATAAAATTCATTGACTATCATGAGGCAGGTGATTATGAAATTCCATTGAGTGAGTTCCGTATTCCCGATTGGTGGTATAGGGTGCATAGGCTGCATAGAGATGAAGTAGACATTAATAAAATCACCAACATTCGAGGTGTAATTGTGGGTAGTTGTGGTTTGCTTCGGGAGAAAGTACGAGACATCATTGAAATCAAAAAAATTGAATTTTATACTGACAATTCCGCCTTGTACTTGAAAGCACTAAGGCTTACCTCAGTACTCACATTAATCGTGTGAGCCGTTGTTTTTCGTATTACGAAAACGAATAACCCTGAATCTGAATTGAATTCATTTGAACTAAAGTGATCAAGGAGCATTCACTCCTGCTTTAAATAAGGTTTAATTCTCCGAAATTTAATCGGTGCTTATGTCCTTTTTATTCTTGTTCGGAAAGACTGGGGAGAGTCATCCTTTAGCGCTTTAAACACTCTAATAAAATGGTGAGCGCTGTTATAACCAATCTGATACGCGATTTCATTGACGTGCATGTCGGATTCTAATAATAGCTTTTTGCCTCGTTCAATCCTAATGAAGTTCAAGTAAGGTTTAAATGTTTTACCTGTGTGTAGTTTTAGTTTTTGTGAAATTTGATTTTCGGTTAATCCCACTTCCTTTGCGATGTCACTTATTTTTAAGTTTGGATTCGCAAAGTTTTGGCTTATATAGTCCAGAATTAACTCAGGGTAATTTTTCTCTTTGCTTTCATGTTCGGATAAATCAACCGGGACAAGTATTCTCAAAAACTTTCGCTTTCGAAATTTATACAGCACAAAAATGATAATGATGTACACTATCAAAGCGTAAGCTCCAAATAGATAATGCCTTGAGTAGGAGGGGTGTATTTCCAATTTAGATATTAAAAATGATTTTTCCTTGTTAATATTATTGCCGCGTGTATCATACAAAGCAATGTATTCTGTTTTTCCTCTTGAAACGGCAGGTAGCTCACTTTCGGTAAATGGTTTATTGATGAACCACCAACTTGGAATCCTTACTATCTCATCCAAAGGCATTGAAATTATGTTTTTCCCTTTTACTAAATTGATGTTTTTTTCATAAAAGACATAAGTGCCAGGGATTTCTTTTTTGGTGTATCCGTCTACCATTAAACCTATTCTAGCGGACAAGGCTATGTCCTGGTCTGTGTCTATGTGAAGGTGTAAGGTGTACTCTTTGGTGTCAAATAATTCTGATTTGTCTCTTCGGAATTGCAACGATACATATGGATAAGGATCGCCCTTTTTTAGAGTGTAGTTGCAATGAATTGCGTCACCTAATCGTTCGGTTTTAATTTCAGACTTACCAAGAGCTCCTTCCTTGTCGGAGTTAGGGAAGTATTCGTAAGCCGGGGAAAGTAAAAAATCATGACTCGGTTTTTTAAAGAAATAAATTGCAAAAACCAGCAAGATAATTGGAAATACAACTGCTATTATGATTGTTTTTCTTTTCAATTTATTCTTTTTCCCGGTAGGCATTAAATAAAAGTACTCTTTTTTTTAATATACAAGCCAATAAAATCAAGGTGTGTGGAAAATGCACATTGTAAAATAAAAAATGTACATTAGGTAATTCAATTAGTTGCCATATTTGTGAGGTAACCAAAACTAAACAACATGAAAAACACAATTAAAAAAACATTAGTACTTACATTACTCGTCATGGTTTCTTTTGCTTCAGTAGGAAGAACCGTAATGTCATGGATTCCAATATATGGTATCTCTCAAAGTAAAGGTTACTTGAACGACACCACTAAAACAAAATGGTTGAAAGAAGGATTAACCCACATTGGTTTACAATTTTGGGTTCCGGGGGACAGCGGGTCTGTTGAATTTTTAACAAAGTATCAATTTGCATGGGAAGCAGGTGCGATTGATCAAAACACAAAAGATTACGTAGCATGGGGAAAGACAAATAATGTAAAAATTATGCTGTGTTTACATAATGTTCGAGAAAACGATTTTGATTGGAACTACACTAAATTGATAATCGACAGTTTTCCCAATGAAACTGTTGCAAGTCTGGTCGCGTTGGTAGAAAGTTATGACTTAGCAGGTGTCGATTTGGATTTAGAGGGCTTTGGTGATTACGGAAGTGATAAAGCTGCGTTCATTAACTTTACTGATACGCTTGGTAAGGCATTGCATAACATAGGAAAAGAATTGTCTCTAGAGTTGGTTTCAACACCATGTTACAATTTCCCTAATCCATCTTGGGAATCAGATTTGTCACCTCATGTAGATTTCATGAATTTGATGGGGTACGCTGACACTTACGAAAAGGACAGTACTTTATTTGGATGGTGTCCTGTCACTCCAACTGAAGCAAACTCATATCCTTTTCAATACTCCTATATAGAAAATTTTGCCACGGTTACTGAAGGAATACCTTCCTCACAACTTAATTATGGTATATCAGGTATGGATTCAGAATGGGGTGGAGATTGTGTGCATACGCATTTAGTTGATGTGGCTAATATTTCGTCTGAAGGAGGAATCGCAATTTGGGATTTAAGGTTTACCGGGCAGGGGTTATGGTTGGAAGAATCAACATGGGAAATGATTGAAATGTTTAAGAATGACAGCACAGGTGCTCAAATGAAAAAAGTGTCAGATGCTTGCACATCATCAGTTACTGTAGGCGAAGGAAACAGGTTAAAAAGCACCTCTCCAATTGTGTACGACGGTACAAATAAAGTGGTAAGTTTTTCTGCTTCAAGTGGAACTGTGTATTTATATAGTGTGAATGGGGCACTGGAGTACAGCAAGGCAATAAACAAAGGAGGGACAATTAATTTGTCAGATAAGCAACAAGGTATTTATATTGTAAAACTCAGATCAAAGAGTGGATTTTATACAGAAAAGGTATTTGTGAACTGATTGTTATCCGCAGGATGATTTACCTGTACAGTTTCTCCTTAAATTGTCGTTACGTTAAATGATGACATGGTAAGTTCTAAATAAAGAAAGCCCTTCAAGCATGACGCTTGAAGGGCTTTCTTTTGTTGAAGAATATAACTGGTTTATTTCAAAGCATTAAGTGCTGCTTCGTAATTAGGCTCTTCAGTAGTTTCTGAAACCTGTTGAGTATACAAAATCGTTCCTGTTTCATCAGCAACAATTACAGATCTTGAAAGTAAAGCTTTCAAGGGACCATCTGTAAATAGTACTCCGTAATCTTTTCCAAATTGACCTGTTTGAAAATCCGACGCCATTACTACGTTTTCAATTCCTTCAGCTCCACAAAATCTTGATTGAGCGAATGGTAAATCACGTGAAATACACACCACTATTGTGTTGTTTAATTCAGCTGCTTCTTTGTTGAAAAACCTAGTTGAAGCCGCACAAGTACCAGTATCGATGCTTGGGAATATATTTAACACCACTTTTTTTCCAGATAATTCTTCGCTGGAGTAAGCTGATAAATCGTTTTTCACCAAATTAAAGTTTGGTAGTTTACTTCCTACTGCTGGTAATTCACCAATTGTATTGATTGGATTTCCTTTTAAAGTTATTGTAGCCATTTTTTTAATTTAAAGTTTCGTCAAAGCTAAGTATAAATAAGAGTGGCGGAAATAAGTTTCATATGTTTTATCTATTTTGATGATTAGGCATCTTGTAGTTTAACCAAAAGAATCATTTGCATTGTTTTTGTACTAGATTTGAGCATGCGATCAAGTTTCTTACTGCTGGTGATTTTGTTTTTTTCTTTTGTAGCGAAGAGTCAAGTGATTTTTAGTGCAACAAAACACAACTTTGGAGACTTGCTTTCCTACTCGGCTCGCTACATAGACATCACTGTAACCAACCAAGGGGTAAAGGATGTACTTATATTCAGCATCAGAAAACCTAAAGAGGTAGCATCCATTATTTCCGCAAAGAGAATTGCTGTGGACAGTTCATCTGTGCTCAGGTTCCAAGTTAACCCCGTGAAAAAAGGGAAATTCTCCTATG
>JBLIAZ010000133.1:0-7081 GCA_047631875.1 Saprospiraceae bacterium | reverse complement strand
AAAACAGGGTGAAAATTAATGTAAATCCATCTGTAAAGATTGGCGGAAACGACCTGCAAGGAACTAACTCAACCATTTTAGAAATGGTAATGACTGCTGGAACGGATGCTTCAGGGAAAACACTGAAGGAAATAGACTTTAGAAGAAAGTATAGAGCAGTCCCTTTAGCAATAAAACAACGAGATGGAATTGTTCATGACAACCTCTACGACCATGTACTAATTCCTGGAGACATCATCCTGGCAGAAGTTAAGACACATTACGTAGAGGAAATGAAAAAACTAGAAAGTACCCATGACATCCCCTTTGCGATATTGTCTGAAAGCATTATTCAAGATTTCGACAAACGAAAAACGTTTACTGTACTTGCTGTCATTGCAGTTGTTGTAGGGCTGGCTTCCTTTGATATTTTGGATATCATGACAGGAGCTATTTCCGGGGTTACTGTACTGGTACTTCTTAAAACCCTGTCAATGAAAGAAGCCTACAAGGCTGTCAATTGGAAAATTATCTTCTTACTTGTTGGCTCGTTAAGTTTAGGAACAGCAATGAATAATTCGGGATTGGACATGTTCATTGCTGGTGGACTCGTCAGCAACCTGGGTGTTTACGGATACGTGGCTGTTTTGTCTGGCTTGTATTTGATAACTTCAATCCTTACAGAAGTCATTTCTAATCATGCAGCAGCTGCCTTACTTGCTCCAATCGCAATTGCTACTGCAGCCAATTTAGGCATCAATGCAACACCATTTTTAATGGCCATTATGTTTGCAGCCTCTGCTAGCTTCATGACACCAATTGGATATCATAACAACACCATGGTGTACAGTGCTGGTAATTATAAGTTTACTGATTTTTTGAAAGTAGGAACTCCATTAAACATTTTGTTCTGGATAATCGCAACAATATTTATTCCGCTGTTTTTCCCTTTCTAATTAATTGGGTAAACAATATCACGAAAGCTTCCTAAGACTTAATTCTTTGCCATCAAACACAGCGTAATGAGGATTTCCTGTCACCCATTCTCCTAAATTAATGTAACGTGACTGGTAACCATCAATGGACAAATCAAGCGGCAAGTGCCGGTGTCCAAAAATAAAATAATCGTAATGTTTAGTAAACAGTAAGCTCTTTGAATATTCATACAACCATTCGTTTTCTTTGGTTGTAAAACCCTCTTCCTTTTTGTTATTCTTAAGCCTGCTCTTTCCTGACCACATTTTTGCAATACCAAAAGCAAAATTTGGATGCACCCTTGCAAACAACCATTGACACAATTTATTTGCAAATACCTTTTTGAGAAACTTGTACTTATAGTCTCCAGGACCCAAACCATCTCCATGCCCCAAGTAAAACGTTTTTGATGAAAACTCTTTAACGATTGGCTCCCTTTGAATGCTTACCCCAATTTCTTTTTCCAAGTAATCAAACATCCACATGTCGTGATTACCTGTAAATAAAGTCACTTTAATTCCAGAATCAACTACTTCAGCTAATTTACCTAGCAGACGAACATGCCCCTTTGGCACCACCGATCTATATTCAAACCAAAAATCAAAAATATCACCTATCAAATATATTTCAGCTGCATCCTTAGCAACCTTGTCAAGCCATTTGACAAGTAATAATTCCCGTTTTCTTGAAGATTCATGATCAGGAACTCCCAAATGAAAATCCGATGCAAAATAAATGTGATTTTTTTCCTCCATGAGATCGGAGTACTTTATACAGTCATGATGTCTTTTTCCTTGTCTGTCAACACGGAATCAACCTTTCCACTAAATAAACTTGTGATATCTTGTATTTGAGATTCTACTGTCTTTGCTCTGTCTTCTGGCAAACCATCCTTTTGTAATTTTTTAATGAAGTCATTGGCATCCTTCCGCGCAACACGAATTGCTACCTTTGCGTCTTCTCCATAGCCCTTAGTTTGCTTAACTAACGCTGCTCTTCGCTCTTCTGTCAAGGCAGGAATCGCAATCATTATAATGTCCCCATTACTCTGCGGATTTAAACCTAAATTCGCATCAATAATGGCTTTAGAAACATCCTGCAGAAGTTGTTTTTCCCATGGTTGAACAGACAAAGTTCTTGCATCAGGAGTACTAATATTAGCCACCTGACTTAATGGTGTTTTTGCACCATAATAATCCACAAATACTTGAGAAAGCATACTTGGATTTGCTTTTCCAGCACGGATTTTTAACAATTCTGATTCTAAACGATCAATACTTTTTTGCATTGATTCTTTAGCTGAGTCTAATTCAAATTGAATTTCTTCTTCCATATCTATATTTTATACTTCAACCAAGGTTCCCACGTTTTTACCCTGAATCAACTCTTTTAAATTCCCTGGTTTATTCATGTCAAACACTACAATCGGCAAATCATTTTCTTTACATAACGTAAATGCAGTCAAATCCATGATGTTTAGACTTTTTGCATACACTTCCTCAAAGGTAATTTTATCAAATTTTGTTGCTGAACTGTCTTTTTCTGGATCTGCAGTGTATATTCCATCAACCCTAGTACCTTTTAAAATCACATCAGCTTCAATCTCGATTGCTCTAAGTGTTGCAGCAGTATCCGTTGTAAAATAAGGATTACCGGTTCCGGCCCCAAAAATCACTACCCTTCCTTTTTCCAGGTGTCTAGTTGCTCTTCTTTTTATGTATGGTTCTGCGATTTGCTCCATCTTTATAGCTGTTTGCAACCTGGTATCAACACCTACAGTTTCTAAACTAGCCTGAAGGGCCATACCATTAATTACAGTCGCTAACATTCCCATATAGTCACCTTGCACCCTGTCAATTCCATTGACCTCCGCACTCATCCCTCTATAAATATTTCCTCCTCCAATTACTATTGCAACTTCAACACCCAAATCAACAATGCTTTTTACTTCTTTTGAATACTGAGCTAATCGCTTTGAATCGATTCCGTAGTCTGAATCACCAAGTAGTGCTTCACCACTTAATTTCAACAACACCCTTTTGTACTTCATCATAATAATTGTTAAGGTAATAGAATTGAATTATATCTCAAAAAAAAGCAAAAAAAAGAGAGAATTAAAATTCTCTCTTTTTAAATTATTCTCCTAAAGCATATCGCTTAAAGGCTATGACTGTCAGCTCCTTATCTGACTCGTTCAAATATTGTTGTATTGATATTTTAGAATCTTTAATGAACCCTTGATTCAACAATGTGTTATCCTTGAAAAATTTATTCAATTTACCTTGAGCAATCTTTTCAATTAACTGTTCCGGTTTCCCTTCTTGTTTTAACAAGTCAATTGCAATCTCCAATTCCTTATCAATTACTTCTTGTGGACAATCGTCCTTGCTCAAAGCAACAGGATTCATTGCAGCAACTTGCATGGCTACATCTTTTGCAATTTCATCCGTAGTGTCTTTGTTGAAAGCAACAATCGATGCAATCCTATTTCCTGGATGATTATATATTATAACTTTTTCACCTTGAACTGATTCAAAATAGGATAAATCTAATTTCTCACCTACCACACCTGTTTGCTCAATCACTTTTTCACCAACAGTAAGTCCTTCAAAACTCGCCGCCTTTAATTCGTCTAAACTACTTGCATTTGACGAACTTGCTGCTTCAGCAAATTTTGTAACCAGATTTCCAAAATCGTCATTCAAAGCAACAAAATCAGTTTCGCAATTTAGTACTACAATAGACGCTTTCCCTTTTCCAGAAAATGCCAATACATAACCTTCAGTTGCGTCTCTGTCTGCTCTTTTGTTGGCTAACTTTTGTCCTGTTTTCCTCAATACATCAGTAGCTTTTTCAAAATCGCCTTCAGCTTCAATCAAAGCTTTCTTACAATCCATCATCCCAGCTCCAGTTTGCTTTCTTAATTTGAAAACGTCTTTTGCACTAATTTCCATTGTTGCCATCGTAAATACCCTATATAATGAATTAAGCTTTCGCCTCTTCAGTTGATTTTTTCTTAGACTCTTCTTTTGCCGCTGCGTCCTTGCTAGCTTTTCTTTCTCCTAATCCCTCTTTGACACCTTCGCAAATGACATCAATGATAAACTTCACTGAATCCGAACTGTCATCGTTCGCTGGAATAGGAAAATCAACCAAATTAGGATTTGAGTTTGTATCCACTATTCCAAAAGTTGGAATATTCAACTTTTTAGCTTCTGCTACTGCAATATGCTCTTTATGAATGTCAACAATAAACAAAGCTGCTGGCAATCTTGTTAAATCAGAAATAGAACCTAAGTTTCTTTCTAGTTTAATTCTTTGCCTATCGTATGCTAATCTTTCTCTTTTAGAAATGTTTTCGAAAGTTCCGTCTTTCTTCATCTTTTCAATTGAACCCAATTTCCTTACAGCTTTTCTTACTGTCGCAAAATTAGTCAACATTCCTCCTGACCATCTTTCTGTAACATAAGGCATTTCTGTTAGCTCAACAGCCTCAGAAACCACATTTTTTGCTTGCTTTTTAGTAGCAACAAATAATATTTTTTTTCCAGACTTTGCTATTTGTCTTAATGCTGCAGTTGCTTCATCCAACTTTGCTGCTGTTTTATTCAGGTCAATGATATGGATACCATTTTTTTCCATGAAAATATACGGAGCCATGTTTGGGTTCCATTTTCTTGTCAAGTGTCCAAAGTGACATCCTTGCTCTAACAACTCTTTATAACTTACTTTCGCCATTTATATAAAATGTTTATTTCTAATACTAATATTCTAACGTTTACTAAACTGGAATTTTTTACGAGCTTTCTTTTGACCTGGCTTCTTTCTTTCCACCATTCTTGGGTCTCTAGTCATTAAGCCTTCTTTTCTAAAAACTGGTCTGTTCTCCTCATCTAACTCTACAAGTGCTCTTGAAATTCCTAATCTTATTGCTTCAACCTGACCAGTAATTCCACCGCCTTTAACATTAACGGTTACATCAAATTTCCCTTCGTTATCACTCAACACAAAAGGTTGGTTTAATTTGAATTGAAATTGACCCAATGGAAAATAATCTTTGGAATCTTTGTTGTTGATCGTAAACTTTCCTTTACCCTTTTTTAAGTAAACTCGAGCAACCGAAGTTTTTCTACGTCCTAATGCGTTTATTACTTCCATAATGTTTTATTTAAAGTCGTTAATGTTAAATTGTTTTGGCTTTTGAGCTTCTTGACCGTGCTCTGCACCTTCATAAACAAACAAGTTTGTAAACAAAGCTGCTCCCAATTTATTTTTAGGCAACATTCCTTTTACTGCTTTTTCAACCAAAGCTGTAGGGTGCTTTTTCATTAATTCATTTGCTCTCAAAGATCTTTGACCTCCCGGTCGACCTGTGTGGCGAATGTATTCTTTAGCTTCCCATTTATTTCCTGATAAGCTAACTTTTGCAGCATTAATCACCACAACGTTGTCTCCGCAATCTGCGTGAGGCGTGAAGTTTGTCTTATGCTTTCCTCTTATCAATTTTGCAACTTTCGACGCTACACGCCCTAAAATTTGCCCTTCAGCGTCAACTAGTAACCAAGCTTTGTTAGCTGATTCTTTATTAGCTGAAACTGTTTTATAACTTAATGTATCCACAATCTAATCTTTAAATTAACCGCAAAAAACGGGCGACAAAAATAGAATTAATATTTTAGGTAAGCAAATTATTCACTTAAAATCGTTAAGTTTTTTTAAGAACTTGAATCTTGTCACAAATCGCACCTTGTAAAACGCATCCCAAGAACTCGAGCAAAGCTTCTATTACCGAAATGAGACTTCATTTAGAAAACATATTTTTTGGCTTACCAGCCTGAAATTCTTTCAAATAATTCGGCTCAAAATAAGCTAAATCGACAAAAGTTTCATTGCCGTATAACTCCGCACTTATTTCAACCATAAATTTAGCACTCGCAATAATTCCAGGCAAAAACTTTGCGTTTTTTGTAAAATCTAAACATTTTTCAGCTCCATCACCAAACACTACAATTTCACAATCATTGTAAGCTTCCAGAAAAGAGTCATCTACGATTACAGGCCTTGCATGGTTCATTTCATCTAACTGTTGACCATACATGGCAGTATACACTTCCATCCTTCTTGCGTCCATCATTGGAACTAATGTTTTTGAACCATCTTGTTTTCGAGCAGCATTAGCTAAAATTTTTAAACTCGACACCGCTATCAAAGGTATCTTTAAAGTGTACGCCAATCCTTTAGCTGAAGCAAGCCCTATTCTTAAGCCCGTGTATGAACCAGGCCCTTCACTTATTGCTATAGCATCGAGCTCGGATGGTTTCAACTTTAATTCTTTTAACACTTGTTTTATTAAAACATGTAATTCTTCAGCATGAACAAACTGTTCGCTTAGCACTTCTTTTAATAAAAGAAGCTCGTCGTTTTTTGCCACAGCGACCGAACAATTTTTTCCTGAAGTTTCTATGTTAAGAATTAACGTCACTATGCACTGTGTTTTTTTCTGATCAAGACCTTTAAGTATTCTCTTTTTATTACTTGGTAACTGAACTCTTCCCAACACCTTTCACCGTCCAATAAAAAAGGTGCTAAAATATTTTCAGGCATGTCTACTAAGTACATCAATTGCGAAAAATTCGTGATTGATCGGTTACAAACCTCCGACAAGAACAAGTTAACCTCTTCAATTAATTCCGTTTTATTTCCAGGGGTCAACATATGCACTCGTTCTTCAAATACCTCGTCATTAAAATCCTTGACTAGTTGATTGATTACCGAATAAAAATCCTTTTCGGAACTGATTTCAATTACATTATTTTCCTTTCTCAATTCTGACATCATCAAGTCACTGGACTCTTTTCCGAATGTAATCTGCAAAATCTACTAATGATTCCTTTTGAGATTCACTTACGTTTATCTGGTCAAGTTTAGACAAGGCGACATCGTAATACTTGTTCATTTCATTCACACAAAGCTTATCCGCACCAGTATTAACATACACCTCCTTTACAGATTTGACTTTTTCAACCTCATCAAAATCCGGAGTCTTCAACCACAAATCCATGGCGCCACTTTTATCCAGCTCCATTGCCTTGATAAAAAGAAACGTTTTTTTATTGCTCAGGATATC
>JBLIAZ010000132.1:0-7083 GCA_047631875.1 Saprospiraceae bacterium | reverse complement strand
GCGCACATGGAGGAGATTGATTTGTGTTGGAGGATTCACAGGGCGGGGCATGAAATTTATTGCATTCCGGAATCTAAAATTTATCACTTGGGAGGGGGGACGCTCAAAAAGCTTAACCCTCAAAAAACGTATTTGAATTTTAGGAACAATTTAATAATGATCCTGAAAAACAACAGGAGAAAATATTTTTACTTGACTATTTTATTAAAATTAATTTTTGACGGTATAGCAGGAGTCAAGTTTTTATTGGAGGGTAGTCCCTTGCATACATGGAGTGTAGTGAAGGCTCACTTTTATGTTTATGGCCACATTGGGGCTATATTAAAAAAACGTCGAGATTTAAAAAAGGTTTTTCCTAAAACGATTATACATCCTGTGTATTCAAAGTCGATTGTGATTTCACATTACTTATTAGGTAAAAAAACTTTTAAGGAATTGAAATTTAATACGGGAAAGTAACGTTCTGTAAGCGACATACAATATAAATGCAGCAATGAAAATTCTTCAGCTTTGTCATAAACCTCCTTTTCCTCCTGTTGATGGTGGTGCTATTGCCATGAATAATATTACTCAGGGGCTTTTAAAAATGGGGCATGAAGTTAAAGTAATTACAGTTTCAACTAAAAAACATCCTTTGGATTTATCGAGTCTTTCGGAGGATTATAAGTCGAGCACTTTGATTGAGGGGGTTTACATTGATACAGCAGTTAAAAGGAAGGATGCATTTTTTAATTTGTTTAATAAGCGTTCCTACAACATCGAGCGGTTTATTTGTAAAGAATTAGGTGATAAAATTGAATTTACATTGAAATCAAATTCGTTTGATTTGGTGATCATTGAGGGTTTGTTTGTAGCTCCTTATTTTAAAGCCATCAGGGAAAATTTTGAAGGAAAAATTGTGTTGCGTACTCACAATGTAGAGTTTAAGATATGGGAAAGGATGGGTGCCAATGCTTCAAATCCTATCAAAAAGAATTACTTAAAATTGTTGGCAAAAAGGCTAAAGGAGTTTGAAGTTAAGACCTTTAATAGGGTGGATGCAATATGTGCCATGACTAGCATTGACAGCGGAGTGATTGGTCAGTTGTGCAATGGTGTTCCTATTGGTACATTCCCTTCGGGTTATCTATTGCAAGAGGAGAATGGCGAATTTAATGATGTAAAGGAAGAGAAGGCTTTGTTTCATATTGCCTCGATGGACTGGCAGCCTAATCAGGAAGCAGTTGATTGGTTTTTGAACAAGGTTTGGCCTTTGGTTATTTCAAAAAACAAGGAGGCTAAAATTTATTTGGCAGGAAGAGAAATGCCAACCAGGTATAAGGAATTGAAGATGTTGGGTGTTCACATAGTGGGTGAAGTTGCTGTAGCTCGTGAATTTTATGCTTCAAAAAAAATCATGGTAGTGCCGTTGTTGTCGGGAAGTGGGATGCGAATTAAAATAATTGAAGGCATGGCTATGGGGAAAACAATTGTTTCCACTTCGGTTGGTGCTGAAGGAATTCAGGTGACACACGAAAAAAACATATTGATAGCTGATACGGCTGAACATTTTGCAAATCAAATCCTTAGGGTGTTGGAGGACGATGATTACTGCACTGAGCTTTCAAAAAATGCAAGGGAATTAATTGCAAACGAATACAATAATGACGTAGTTTGCGATAAGTTTATGCAGTTTGTTGAACGGTTATAAAGCAAAAAAATCAGTGTCGTCTCGGAAGAAAATATTCTTTTTATGTTCTAGAATACCATACCCTTTGGAAAAGGGTGATAAGCTTCGTATATATCATCAGATCCGCCATTTGAGTAAAAGCCACGATGTTTATTTGTGTGTGGTTAGTAATCAAAAGTTGAGCGATTTGGCTGAAGATGAGTTGAGTAAAATTTGTGTAAAACTGTTCGTCTATGAGTCAAAGTTATCAAGCATCCTTGCCAATTTAATGGTGTCTTTGTTTTCAGGTATACCTTTTCAAGTGGGATTCTTTTTTAATTCAGGGGCTGATTTTTTTATTAAAAAAGTCATAGCACAGGTTAAGCCAGATCATATTTTTGTTCAATTACTTAGGATGTCGGAGTATGTTAAGGACATCCGAGGTATTCCTAAAACGCTAGATTATATGGATAGTTTTTCGATGGGAATGAAAAGAAGAAAGGAGAAAGAAAAGAGTTTAAAAAAATGGTTGTATCATTTTGAAAATAAAAGCTTGGAAAGATATGAGGAATACATCTTTCCATATTTTGATCACCACATGATCATTTCAGAACAAGACAAGCAATCGCTGGTTTTTGATGCTGCACAAAAAATTCATGTGGTGCCCAATGGTGTAGATTCTGAGTTTTTTGCTGCAGACGAAAGTATTGAGAAAAAATATGACATTATTTTTACGGGCAACATGTCTTACCCTCCCAATGTGGTCGCCGTGGAGTTAATTGCAAAGGAAATATTGCCTGTGATATGGAAAACGAAACCGGACTGCAATTTTTTAATTGCTGGTGCGGATCCAAGTGTGGTAGTTGCAGGGTTGGCTAACGACAAAATAACTGTGACGGGTTGGTTAGACGATATTCGTTCAGCGTACTATGAAGGAAGAGTATGTTTGACACCGTTAAACATTGGTACAGGTTTACAAAATAAAATATTAGAAGCGATGAGCATGGGAATCCCATGCATTACATCTGAATTAGCAAACAATGCTGTGGGTGCAATTGCTGATGAGCAAATATTGATAGGGCGTACTCCTGATGATTACGCTCAACACGTATTACGTTTACTGGATGATCCCCAAGAAAGAAAAAGAATTGGAGTTGCGGGAAAAAAACATGTCGTAAATAATTATCACTGGGAAAGTGTGGTGGCTAAAATGGAGTCAATAATGGAATTGAACAGCTGAGAAAATTTACAATCGAAGTCAGGTTAAAATATCAGTTGGTACAATGCTTCGTCTAACCAGGTGTCTTGCACTCGAACCCAATCTTTTTTTATTCCCGACTTTGTAAATCCTGCTTTTTCAAACAACCGCATGCTGTTCTTGTTGTCTATAGTAACATTGCAATAAGCTTGTTTTAATCCTAAATGCTTGCTGACATATTCAAGCATTAATTGTAGTGCTTCAGCTGCAAATCCTTTGTTTCTTTCCTTGGTCTCGGCGATTAAAATTCCAATGCCAACTTTGCTGTTGTAGGGGTCAAAATCAAATAAATCAATGAAGCCTATTGCTTTGTTTTGATCTTTTTTTTCAATTACTAACCGAAGTTGTTTTGAGGAGTAGATGTCCGTTCCCGCACTTTCGATGTAACGGAGCAGTACATGTTTTGAATATGGGGTAATGGTATTACTTACTGTCCAAATATCCGGATTGTTTTCCCAGTCGTAAAGCACATTCAAGTCCTCCGTTTCTAGGGGGCGCAAATTGATATTTTGACCTTTGTAATACTCCATGTATCAAATTTAAGCTTTTCGCGCTCAGGTTTCAACGAAAAAATGCGTTAAATAAGCTCAGCATATCCTATCTTTGCGTTTTCAAATTAGTCCCGTAGTTCAACGGATAGAATAGAAGTTTCCTAAACTTTAGATGGCGGTTCGATCCCGCCCGGGACTACAAATATAAAAAGCGCAAGATTTTCTTGCGCTTTTTATATTTGTAGTTTATCGGATTAAGGTAACTGTTCCAGTTAGTTTATGCTTTTCGTCAAAAACATCCTGATAATATATTTTGTACACGTAAACGTCTTGCTGAGCTGGGCGTGAGCCTGCATAGCCATCCCATGGAGTAAAGTCTGTTGCTTTAAATATCATTTCTCCCCACCTGTTGAAAATGTAAAATTCGAAATCGGTTTCTTTGATTCCGTACCCTTTCCAATTAAAAAAATCATTTAAACCATCACCATCAGGAGTAAAGGCATTTGGTATCGTAAAATGAATCACTGGAGTTATGGTTACTGGTTTTTCCGAACTGTCAATACATCCATTTACGGTGTAGTTAAATAATTTCACTACATATGTTCCTGTGTCTTTGTAATGATGAAGTGGTTCAAATAATGTGCTTGAGTCGCCGTCAGCAAAATACCATTTGTAAATGTCGGTACCCAAGGAGTAATTCTCAAATTGAATTTTTGCATCGTGCATGTTCGTTTCACTTGGAACAGGATCAAAGGATGAATAAGGGTTATGGAATATGGATACCATCAACGATTTTTCAAGACTGTCCACACATCCTAAATCGTTTGTGACTGTCAGTTTGGGTAGCAAATCAAAAATGTCGTCTACTTCATTGTCGTTGTTAATAAAACATGAATTTACATTTTGGCTAGAGCTGTTGTTGCCATCACTAAAGCTCCATGAGTACTGAATAATACTTGCTGCGTTTGAGGACGAGCTGTCAGAAAAATCAATGCACAATGGTGAACAACTTTCGGGAAAACTGTTTCCAAAGTTGGCTGTCGGTCTAGGATTGACTTGAATAGGAATTGTGATTGCTGCTTCACATCTGTTAACAGAGGTGGCAATCAAATTTACATTGAATGGTCCGGCACTGTTGTAGGTTGCAATGGGATTTTGCAGGTTGCTTGTGGTGCTGTTTCCGAAATCCCATGAATACCCGATTATACTTCCTGTTGAAATACTTGTGGTATTAGTGAAGGTAATGGGAGTTTCTTCACATACCTTACCAAAGGTAAACGATGGTGAAGGTAATGGATGGACAATGGCTAGTGCGCTGGTGTCATGTGAACAGTTTTTAGATGTGGAGACAGTGAGTTGAACTAAAAAAGTGTCGACTGTAGCAAAAGTAAATTCTCGAATTGTGCCTGATGAGGTAGCTGTTGTCCCCGCAAAATCCCATGTGTAAGTGACGATGCTGTCAGGGTTATTGACCGCAGAACTCCCAGCATAAAAGCTAATAGGAAGATTTAAGCATTGATTTAAAAATGAAAATTCGGCTGTGGGTACAGGAAATACTGTGGCAATTGATTGTGTAGTGTCTAAGCAATTGTTGTCCGACGTGGTGATTAACTCTACATTATATGTTCCGTCCACACTATACAGGTTACTAGCAGTTACTCCACTTCCCGTATTTCCATCTCCGAACCTCCATGCGTAGTTGGCGACTGTTCCTCCGTTAGCTACGGATGATATGGTGGCATCAAAAGTGAACAGGTCGTACGTACACCTGTCATTAAAAGTAAATGCTGCGATTGGTTTTGGATGGGTTGTAGCTGTGGTGATAATTTCATTGATACATCCGTCTGTTGAACTGACACTTAACCTAACAGCATAGCTTGCAGCTGCACCATATAAATGTGGCGGATTAGTGCTTGTGGAGGTGTTTCCATCGCCAAAACTCCATGAGTAGTTTGCGATCACTCCTGGGTTGGGAATGGAAGTGGTAGCGGATGAGAAATTAATGGCTTCGCCCAAACATTCATCGTTGAATACAAATGCAGCAACCGGGACCGGGAAAATGGTCACATCTTCAGATACGGTATCTTTGCAGTTGTTGTTAGAGTTGACAATCAATTCCACATTGTAGGTGCCTTCAAGTGCGTACAAATTTGTGGTATTCGCAGAGGTTCCATTTCGTCCATCCCCGAAGCTCCAAGTATAATCAGTGATGGCTCCCGAAGAAATGTTGGATGTGGTTGCGTCAAATGCTACAGCATCATACCTGCAAACATCTGAGAATGTAAACAATGGAGTTGGTATAGGATAGGCCTCCGCCATCGACGTAATTTCATTTGTGCATCCGTCTGTGGATGTTGCTGTCAGGGATACATTGTATACTCCCGCGGTACCGTACAGGTGTTTAGGGTTGTTTAGCCCTGAATTAGTACCGTCCCCAAAGTCCCATGTGTACCCAGCAATTACTCCTGGAGCAACAATAGACGAGGCATTGGAAAAGAATGCCAAGGAATCGTATACGCAAAAATTGTCTATTGCTGCAACTGCTATTGGAGTGGGGAACACTGTGACAGTATTGGTAGTGGTGTCACGACAACTTTGATCGGTCAAAACAATCAATTGGGCTGTGTAGGTCCCTTGACTTCCGTAAGTGTAAGATGGGTCAATGGCAACTGCCTGACTGCCATCTCCATATGCCCATATCTGATTAGCGATGTTACTAGGGGCGGCGACAGTAGAAATTCCACCATTAAAAAGTGTAGCTAAGCCCTCGCAAGCAGTATTAGTTGAAAAAGCAGCTACTGGTTTTGGATAAACGACATATGGAGTTGTGGCGGAATTGATGCAGCCATTGCTTCCCGTGAGTGATAAGGTTAAATTATACGTTCCAGCGATGTTGTACAAATGAGTATTGTTGATGTTCGAGGAAGTATTTCCATCCCCAAAGTCCCAAGCGTAGTTTGTAATTGTTTCAGGGGCTAGCATTGTGGAGCCACTTCCGTTGATGTTAACACTGTCGTATACACAGGAAGTTGCCGTTGGAACTGCAGTAGAAGCAGAAGTAATTACTAATATTGGATCGGGAGCTGGTAAAATATTTATTTGGAAGGTGTCAATGAAGCAGCCATCTATGACCTCAATGTTAGCAACCTGTGGACTCGTACCAATTGTAGGTACAAAAGAGCCTACGTCTCCAGTTCCACTTGCGGCTAATCCTATGCCGGGATTGTCGTTACTCCAATTTATATTGACATTCTGGGTGAACGGAAATGTGATTGGTGTGGATGCTATGCCGCCACACATTGTGAAATCAGGTAATGCGTTTGGTTCTACAATTGTTGGAATTGTAAAATCCCCGGTAGAGGCGGGGTACATTGTACCATCGCAATCCTGAGTAAACTCGTTGTTTCCAGAAATTACTGTAATGTTTACAACTGATCCAGGGAGGGCACCAGCGAAATCATAAATTACCCAATCGTTGTTAGTGTTTGCATCAGCACATGCAGCAAATGAGACGGAGTTTGTTGCACAATTTGGCAGGTCTGCGTATAAGACACCTAGTAAACTTCCTGCAGGCGAGGCAGTTTGTAGGGTGGTTACCCCATCAACTACAGTGGAGATCGTCATTGTGGTTGTGGAAGGGTCGGTTGAGTTATGCCAGTGCTCCACATACAAGCGGAGTGCTCCAG
>JBLIAZ010000131.1:0-7152 GCA_047631875.1 Saprospiraceae bacterium | reverse complement strand
TCAGCAGAAATAGGAATCATTGACAAAGTATTTACAAGGGTTGGCGCCTCGGATAATATTTCAACAGGTGAATCCACTTTCATGGTTGAAATGAACGAAACCTCGAACATATTGAACAACCTCTCAGAAAGGAGTTTGATATTATTAGACGAAATTGGAAGAGGAACATCCACTTACGACGGGGTTTCCATTGCATGGGCAATTGCGGAATACCTACATGAATACCCTTTGTACAAAGCCAAAACGCTTTTTGCTACTCATTATCATGAATTGAATGAAATGACCAAGCAATTTGACAGGATTAAAAACTTCAACGTTTCAGTAAAGGAAAGCAAAGGCAAAGTGATTTTCATGCGAAAATTAGTGCCAGGGGGAAGTGAACACTCCTTTGGTATATACGTTGCCAAACTAGCAGGAATGCCTAAAACAGTGGTTAGTAGGGCAGAAAAAATATTAAAAGAATTAGAGAAAAACGCTAAAAATTCCGACTCGGAATCAAAAAAAGGGACAGCAAGTAATGACATGCAACTCAGCTTTTTTCAAATGGACGATCCTTTGTTAGCACGAATTAAAGACGAAATTTTAGAATTGGACGTTAACCAATTGACACCAATTGATGCCTTGATGAAGTTGAATGAAATTAAAAAAATAATTGGAGGGAAATAAGGAAACTCGGAGAGGGTGTTAGGCAGAGACGAATTAGAAAGTACATATTATTTGACCATTATGTTTAAGGTTTTTACATTGATTTTTGCTCTCCTCCTACTAGGACTTATTTCATGCGAGGAGGACAAAGAATTAAAATTATCCACACCAAAGGAAAATTATACGGGAAGTTTGAGAACTGAGGGCTACTATTATTTGACCATCAGTAACGAAACAGAAGAAAGAGCCCTCAGTTACATTTTATACCGTGACGGCACGCTTTTATATGGTGGTGCTCCCCTAGTTGCTGATATAGCAGGGCGTGAAACCGACTACACAAACGGAACCTGGACCCTTGCCGCAACAGGAGAAAAAACTTTTTGGGGGGTTTTTCAAGTAATAGACAACAACATGCTGTTTGACCAGTGGTACATTCGAGACGGGGGACTTTTAGCGTCTTACCAAACTAAGGGTACAATATTAAATGATACTACATTCATCATGAGTTCCAGCAACAGAGAAGGTTTGGATGGGGTTCCCTTAGAGGAGATTTATCATTTTAAGGCGTTAAGTCCTAAACCTGATAGTACTAATCAGTTTTTAGATTAAATTAGCTGAGCAATCGTTTCATTGTGTATATAGGGCAGCCCACATGACATGCAAAGAAAACAAACAATTTATCTAACGCTATTGATCTTAACTTCATTTATTGGAGTTAGTCAGACTGCTGAAAATAATGACTATCGCGAACTCGTATGGGAAGAAAATTGGGATTTCCTAGATCATGATAACTGGTGGGTTCTGGATTCATCTTCGCATCCAGTGTCCGACGTGGTAGTGCACATGGCTAGTGAGGTAAACATCGACAATGGTGAGCTTGTGTTAACTGCTAAGTACCAGCCAAGCTATTGCGGAGAAACCTTGTTAACCCCTGTATGGGGAGGTCTTGGTCCTTGCAATAGGCCACAACCAACTAATTATGAATACATAGCCGGCAGAGTAATGTCGAAAGAACCACTAAACGCCTTATACGGTTTCATTGAAGCTAGGATTAAAACTACCGATACGCCAGGAACTTTTCCCGCTTTTTGGACCTATATTGGAGGAGTCAACCCAGAAGCAACCGACGAAGAAATAGACATTTTTGAATTATTACCTGGCAAAAATCTCAGCTGTGAAGAGTCCGAATTTCATAAAATTACTCACAACAAAAATATCCTAACAAGCAACCTGCACGGAGGACGTCTTCCTTTTTGTGATGGCGCTGCTGAAGTGTGTGATGATTGCACAGGATATTTTAAAATGGTTGGAATTGACGACTACACGAAATACCACACTTATGGTCTGGAATGGAGTCCAAATCGGATCATATGGTACATTGATAGTGTTCCTGTTCGAGTGGAAAAGTTTAGAATTCCTATAAAACAATCAATAATATTTAACCAAGGTATTCAAGAGAATAATCCACCTGCTTCAACTTCATTTCATGCCGAAATGAGAGTAGACTGGGTAAGGTATTATTCTTTAAAAGAAGGTTACAAGGAAACCTTAAACCCAAAGTTATACCAAAGCTACCCCAATCCTTTCTCCCAAGATTCTGAAATAATAGCAGAAATTCCTGAAGGCGTCAACAAAGCAGTATTGATGTTTTTTAATGTACAAGGCCAGGTAACGAAAACAATAGAAATATTAGAACGAGGAACTATCAAAACTACAATTAAGGGGTGCGATTTTTCACCTGGAATATACATTTATGCGCTTTTCATTGATGGTAAAGAGGTTGGATCAAAAAAGATGGTGTCAATATATTAAGAGGTTAGGATGATCTTGATCAACGGTCCAATTATAAATTATCTAGTGATAATAAACGACAGTACATCCATGATGACAACATCCAACAGAGAAGGACTTGGTGGAGTTCCATTGGAGGAAGTATACCATTTTAAAGCACTTGATTCAAAGCCGGATAGTGTGAATCAGTTTTTGGATTAGTTACTAATTTGCACTCCGTCCAGTTTATCACGCACTTCCAGATACCGCTGCGCTTAAACCTAAAAGTACGAGGGATTGATAAAGTTATCACTTTACTCTTTTAACTAAATCAGTACAATGAACATCATATAAATCATATTGCTGATCACCTAACTCCATTCCTTTTTCAAAGTCCTCGCAAGCACTTTTGGTTTCTTCTTGTGAGGGGAAAATATTCCCTCCTGTTGTCAAGAGATTGATTTTGGAATAAGCTCTGTTTGTAAAAGCTTTCATGTAATTAGGTCTGTATTTTATTGCGAGATCATAATCTGTAATTGATCCTTCGAATTCCAAAATATTACTCTTAGCCGTTCCACGCAAAAAATAGGCTTCTGCGTCTGTCGGTACAATACTCAATAGTTTGTCAAAATATTTTATGGCTTTTTCGTCCTGAGCTTGAAGCATACTAATTCGTCCCAAGTAATAATAAGCAGCTTCAGCTTGTTTTCCGGTGGAATCCACAGATACAACATGAAGAAAATCTTTAGCTGCTTTCTTATAATCCTTCTTATAACTGTACGTTTTTCCTCTATCAGTATAAGACCCAAGGTCTATGGAATCAATTTCTATTGCCTTGTCAAAGCAAAAAATCGCACTGTCATACTTACCTAATCCGTTAAATGAAAATCCTTTGTAGATGTAGGGCATTTTTAATCCTTGCTCGGTTGCCCCTTTCTCTATTGCAATTGAAAATTGTTTTTTTGCTTCAACAAATTTATTTGCTTTAAGGTATTTTACACCTGCACTAAATGCTGTTTGTGATTCCTGCTGAGCGGAAAGTGCTACAACCAAGAAAAGCATCATAAGACCAAACAGTTTATATTTCATAGTGTTTAAATTTACTTTCTTAAATCAATCCCCTAGCTTTTTCCAAAGCACTTTCAATCCCCTCTACTTTATTTCCTCCGGCGGTAGCGTAAAAAGCTTGTCCTCCTCCTCCTCCTTGAATTTCTTTAGCTAGTTCACGAATGATTTTTCCTGCATTGAGGTCTTTTTCTTGACTTAGTTTATCACTAATGACAACCGTTAAATTTGGCTTTCCTTTAATCTCAGCGCCAAGTACAAGAAATAAATTTTCTACCTCAGCTTTCATTTGAAAAGCTAAGTCCTTGATCCCTTCGGCTGAATCTATGGCTACTTTTTTTGCCAAAAAGTTAATCCCATTGATGTTTTCGACCTCTTTAAGAAGTTCTGACTTAAGGCCCTTACTCTGCTCTTTTTGAAACTTTTCGACTTGCTTTTGCAAACTGTTGTTGTCCGCCAATAAGCCCTGAATTTGCTTTTTCAAGTCCTTTGGGTTTTTCAATAAATCCCGAACCTCAGCTAATAAATCAAACTCCTTGTTGATGAAATCATTCGCTTTTTCCAAGGTAATAGCCTCAATCCTCCTCACTCCTGAGGCCACAGCCGCTTCACTAGTAATGATGAATTTTCCTATTTGAGCACTAGAATTAACATGAATTCCTCCACATAATTCTACCGATTCACCAAATTGAATCACCCGTACTTTGTCTCCGTATTTTTCGCCGAACAAAGCCATAGCGCCTTGTGATTTCGCTTGTTCGATGTTAGCGCTTCGATTCTCTTTTAAAGCGTGATTTTCCAAAATTCCTTGGTTCACTATTTCACTGATTTTTTCCAGCTCCTCCTTGCTTACCTTTTGAAAATGTGAAAAGTCAAAACGTAAATTTTTAGGGTTAACCAAGGAGCCTTTTTGTTCCACGTGTGTCCCCAACACTGTTCTTAGCGCATGATGCATCAAGTGTGTTGCGGTGTGATTTGCTGCAGACGCTTTTCTTTTATCACCACTAACCACTGCCTTTACACTGGCATTAACATCGGCTGGCATTTTTTGTAAATAATGTAAAATCACCCCATTTTCCTTTTTGGTGTCTGCCACGGATAATTTTTCCTCATCAAAAACCAACACCCCTACATCGCCTACTTGCCCACCTCCTTCGGGATAAAATGGTGTTTCACCCAGTTCCACCTGAACCCATGATTTATCTTTGGCTTTCACCTCTCTGTATCTTAGCACTCTTGTTTCAGTTTCTAATTGATCATAGCCTACAAAGGTCCCTTCTCCCTCATTCAACACAATCCAATCACCTGCATCAATGACAGTGGCTGCTCTGGAACGTTCTTTTTGTTTTTGTAATTCTGAACGAAACTCGTCCATGTTAATTGTCAAACCATTTTCACGAGCCAACAACTCACTTAAATCAATTGGAAAGCCATAAGTATCAAACAATTCAAAGGCAAATTTTCCATCAATCACTTTACCGCTTAAACCTTTTGCATGTCCTTTATAACGCTCAATTCCTTTTGCCAAAGTATGTAAAAAGCTGTTTTCCTCCTCCTTGATTACTTTTTGAATTAACTCCTTTTGAGAAATTATTTCAGGGAAAAACTCTCCCATTTCAGCAGCCAACACATCCACCAATTTATAAATGAATGCCTCGTTTTTATCCAACTTGCTGTAGCCGTAACGAATTCCTCGTCTGAGGATTCTTCTGATTACATAACCTGCTCCGGTGTTTGATGGTAACTGTCCATCCGCAATGGCAAAACTAACTGCACGAACATGATCAGCTACCACACGAATAGCTATGTCCGTTTCTTCGTTTTGACCGTATTTTTTGCCAGTCAAATCCACTATTTTACGGATGATAGGCATGAAAACATCCGTGTCGTAATTGGATTGTTTTCCTTGAATGACCATCGCTAAACGCTCAAAGCCCATTCCTGTGTCCACATGTTGTGCAGGTAATTTTTCCAAATCACCACTAGCAAGTCTGTTGTATTCCATGAACACCAGGTTCCACACTTCCACTACTTGTGGATGATCCATGTTCACTAATTCGGCTCCTGATTTTAATGCTTTTTCTTCGTCCGACCTGATGTCTACATGGATTTCAGAGCAAGGTCCGCAAGGTCCTATTTTACCCATTTCCCAAAAATTGTCTGCTTTGCTCCCCATCAGGATTCTGTCCTCAGCAATGTGCTGTTTCCAAAAATCATACGCATCCTGGTCTAAGCTTAAATCGTCTTCTTTTGCCCCCTCAAATACAGTGACATACAAGCTGTCTGGATTGATTTTACAAACCTCTGTCAAAAATTCCCAAGCCCAAGCAATGGCATCCTTTTTAAAATAGTCACCAAAACTCCAGTTGCCAAGCATTTCAAACAAAGTATGGTGGTAAGTGTCTACCCCAACCTCTTCTAAATCATTGTGCTTTCCTGAAACCCTCAAACATTTTTGAGAATTACAAATTCGAGCATGTTTCACCGCAGCATTTCCTAAAAACAAATCTTTAAACTGATTCATCCCCGCATTGATGAACATCAAAGTCGGATCATCCTTCACCGTAATCGGTGCAGATGGCACAAATTGGTGTCCTTTATTTTCGAAATAATCTAAAAACTCTTGTCGTATTTCCTTGGCAGTCATCATGGTACGTTTTTGTTCAAAATTTCAATTACTTGAGCGTTGAGCTAAAAATGCGTATCTTTGCATTATAATTTTGAGACTCATGTATTTGAGTGGCAAATTTAATAAAATATGAACAAGGAAAAATTTAAGTTTAACCAGAAAACTTTCCAATTTGAAAAAGTGGAGGTTTCTGCAAAGCAAAAGTTTAAACAACTTGGAATTCACAGTGGTTTCTCATTGATCATTGCCTTGGTGTTCATTGTGCTTTCTTACCCAATTGTTTCAAGGATCATTGGTAGTCAACAATTGGCTGAAAATGCAAAATTGCAAACAGAATACAAACAATTATCAAACAGATACAGCATCATTACCAATGACATTGCTGTGTTGCAACTCAGAGACGACAGCATATACTCCAACATCTTTGGTGTTGAACCACTGGCTAGCTCCTTAAGACTGGCAGGTACAGGGGGTAGTGATAAAACCAGTTATTTGGAAGGGTTTGGTGCTAATTCTGATTTGATGATCAGCTCTACCAAGCAACTAAACGAATTAGAAGCGAAACTAGCTGTGCATAAAGAAAGGTTTGAGACAATTGCAAAATTGTCAAAAACAAGGTCTCATAAATTAGCCACCATACCAGCTGTACAACCTATTCATAATCACAATTTAATCAGAACAAGTTCTGGTTTTGGAATGAGAATTCATCCTGTTTACCACGTGGAAAAAATGCACACAGGAATTGATTTCACAGCAAAAAAAGGAACAAAAATTTACGCTACCGGAGACGGAATGATTCTGGAAGTAACAAACAGCAGGTCTGGTTACGGAAAACACATTGTCATTAAACACGGTTTTGGATACCAAACTTTGTATGCTCACATGAGTAAATTTGCTGTGAAACAAGGTCAAAAAGTGTTACGCGGTCAATTAATTGGTTACGTAGGAAATTCTGGGACATCAACTGCTTCACACTTACATTACGAAGTCATCAAAAATGGCAGGAAAATAAATCCAGCCAACTTCTTTTTTAACGACTTAAC
>JBLIAZ010000130.1:0-7172 GCA_047631875.1 Saprospiraceae bacterium | reverse complement strand
TTCTTAAACCGAAATAATTTTGACAAATACGTGAGGCTAGAAGGAAGTCAGGACATGAATGAATGGTTTACCATTTTGCGCAATCAACGAATATTAGCTATTTCAAATGATCAAACTGCATTCAGACACACCTCCTTAAACTTTAAAGAAGCCCAATATCAATACTTCAGGGTGCTAATCAAAGGAAGCAGTAACCCATTCTTAAAAAAAGCACAGCTAAAAATGCTTTCTATATCCCCAGGAGAATTGGACAGCATTGCGGGAGTGGAGTATAGTATGGACAATGATAGTAAGTCTGGTATCACAATCATTGACGTAAAACTGGAAAAACTAACCCCTATTGATAAAATTCAAATTCGATTCAAGGATACTTTAGACTATTACCGACCATTCAAAATGAGCATTGTCACTGACAGTTTCAAAACAGAAAAAGGGTGGATCGTTAATTATCGAAAATTTTATTCAGGTACGTTAAGCTCATTTCAAAAAGCTGATTTAACGTTTTCCACTGTCTTAACGAAAACGATCAGGATTGAAATTGTGAACCACGACAACCAAAGCTTGTCATTGAGTGACATCAGTGTTCAAGCTTTTAAACAAGCCATGTTCACAAGGATACAAGGTTCTCAGGGCTCAAGTAAGCACGTCTTAGTTTACGGTAATTCTAATGTGAATCATCCTTCTTACGATATAATCCATTTTAAAAAGGAAATTCCAGCGAATATTTCAGTTGCCACCTTAGAAAATGAAGTGGAAAATTCAATGACTGCCGAGCAAAGTGTCAACCCTTTATTCGAAAATGAAAACTGGTTATGGGCAATCATGGGAGTGGTGATAGTAGTCATAGGGGGATTCACTTTTAAAATGATGAAGGGAGAAAACTAAATAGTGACAAATAACATGGTCTCAGTACTTGCGACAACAGGAGCTGTTGATTGGTCTGTTCTAACGGTTATATAATATATTTAAGCACAAATGAATCGCAAAAAATTTATCAGTCTTCTGACTCTCTTTTTACTACCGCTACTGGTTCTACCTCAAATTGCAGCAAACGCTGTGGTTAAGTTAAGTGGGAACTTTGCTAAAATATACAAGGACTCCTCCTTAAAAAAGAAGTTCTATTTGTTCCTGAAAAACATTTTCAATTTAATTCCGGAGCAAGAGTTTCATGATTTGATAGCTAAAGTAACCAACAAGAAAAACAGTGACAAAGAAATTTATTTGGAGGTCCAAAAAAAGCTGGACAACATCACCCCCTTACTTTCCACTTTTACTCACCAACTTCCTTCCCTAAAAAAGCAAAAAAAGGAAATGGCAAAACAAGCAGTGGAACTATTAGGTAAAGACACAAGCTATGATGGTTACCTAGAAATAGGTTCCGCGGGACGGTATTTAGATTACCTAGAAGAGGAGGTGAACATCAATGGAGAACGCTACTATGCTGCCGAAAAAAGACCTGGATATTCCATTACCGAAATGATTGACCGAGGACAAATCACTGTGGGAGCCAATTACATTCCGCTTGCAAGTTACCATACCAATTATGCTGAACTAATACCCCAAGGAACCCTTGATTTGGTGACGGTGTACATTGGTTTTCACCATTGTCCCTTACATTTGAGAGTAAAATTTATTTCCTCCATTGCCACCACAATAAGAAAAGGTGGAAAGCTAATTTTACGCGATCATGACTGTGACAACGAAAATCAAAAAACGATCGTAGCTTTAGCGCACGATGTTTTTAACCTTGGCACAAATCAAACCTGGCAGTATAACCAGGACGAAATTAGGAATTTTTACACCCTAGATTTCATCATTGAATTCGTTGAAAAATTAGGATTTAAATTTGAAGGAAAATCAATTTTCCAAAAAGGTGATCCTACAAAAAATGCACTGATACTGTTCACAAAAATCAATTAATGGGCTTCATCTACATCGGAATTTCTTGGCTTATTGGCGTCCTTTTAAAAGGGAGTAAATTCCTCATAAATAAAACAAAATTTCTTGTTGCAAAAGTCCATCAAAAAAAACGCTACTACATCCCCTGCTATCTTTTGTTAGCATATGTTTTGTTCGTTGTAGTGCTGATAAAAATCAGTGGAGATAAGGAATTTAGCAACTCTTTGAAAGACAAAAGAGTGGTGGACGTTACCCAATTGAACTCGATTCAGGTGGGTGAAATTATCCGTCCAGAAACCAACCAGGAAATTGTGGATGCCATTAAAAATTCAAAAGGCACCATTTCCATCGGAGGAGGCAGATACAGTATGGGAGGCCAGGTTGCTTTTGAAAACAGTTTGCACTTTGACATGAGGGGCTTTAACAAAGTATTGAATCTCAACTTAAAGCAAAAACAAGTGGTAGTCCAGGCGGGAATTTCCTGGCGAGCTTTACAAGCGGACATAGATAAGTACGACCTTGCGGTTAAAATAATGCAAACGTACGCGAACTTTACCGTGGGAGGTTCAGTTTCGGTAAACTGTCATGGTAGGTACATTGGCCAAGGTCCTATTGGATCATCAGTTATTGAACTAAAATTAATTACTGCTTCAGGTAAAATTATCGTTGCCAACAGGTCGGAAAACGCAAGTGTGTTTAAAGCAGTCATTGGAGGTTATGGTGGAATAGGTATCATTTCAGAAGTCACCCTTCAGTTGGTAGGAAACGAAAAAGTAGAAAGGCATACCACCGTCATTGATGCAGCAGATTACACCGATTATTTCGAAAACAAGGTGAAACCTGACAGTAGCGTAATTTTTCAAAACGGGGATTTGTACCCCCCAAATTACGATCAGGTGAACGACGTGACATGGAAAAAATCAACCAAAGAATTAACAGACACCACCAGGATAAATGAATTTGATCGCTCCCATTGGTTAGAACAAAAACTCATTACGGTGGTCTCGTGGGGTCGTTTTGGCAAATGGTTACGTCAAAAAGTACTTGATCCATGGATATATTCATCGGAAAAAGTAGTGTGGAGAAACAACGAAGCAAGTTATGATGTGGCGGAGCTGGAACCTGTTTCCAGAAAGGAATCTACTTATGTGCTGCAAGAGTATTTTATACCGCTAGGACAGATGAATGCATTCATTCCTAAAATGAAATCCATTTACGAAAAGCATGAGGTCAACGTAATAAATGTTTCGCTTCGCCATGCTTACCCTGACAAAGAATCTTTCCTTTCATGGGCTAATGAAGAAGTGTTTGCCTTTGTAATATATTACAAACAAGGAACAACAATAAAGGATCAAGAAGCCGTCAATGAATGGACTATTGAAATGACCGATGCCATTTTGAGTGTCAATGGTAAATGGTATTTACCTTATCAACCACAGGCAACAAAATTACAGTTTGAACAAGCCTATACTTATTCAAGTAAATATTTTGCAGTAAAAGACAGCATTGATCCAATGCATCGATTTACAAACAAGTTATTGGACAAGTACCACCCTAAAACTCAAAATGACATTGCATCGTTGACCCAAAACATTGCGGGTTATACACGTGATGAGCAACAATCAATTCTGACTGTCCCTGAATGGTATTTGGTTTTTAATCCAAAAGAGTATGCCAATTATATCTCCTCTGGAAGTAATCCAAGTGACTTCCCCTATTACGGTTCCATCAATGAATACTGGAAAATTTATGACAAGTCCTTGAAACTCGTGTCTGCCGCCTATCCTAAAAACGAAGAATACATCACCATGTTAAAAGTAATTGGAATCAGCATGACATTGGAATATGCGATTAAAATCGTTTATGAAAATACCATAGGAAGGGTGTTCAGCTGGTTCACTGAGGACACAGTGTCGGCAGAGGAAAAGGAAGTTTTTATGGCACATAAAGCCTATGCCGATTTTATTTATCAGACAGCTTGGTACGAATTCGAATTTTTACACTGGGTTAAAATGGTTTGGTCAGCCAAAGGGACAGAAGAGTATAGTTGGTTAAGAAAATGGGAAAGGATGTTGTTTTTTACCGCTGAATTTACCGTAAAAGCAGGATACGCACAATTAATAGAATGGGGAGCACAAGCTAGTTACGAAGAACCTGTTACTGAAATATTTTTGATTGCAAACACATCGGAAAATCCTGAAAAGCTTACTAAAAACAACGACGACATCAGGTTAGTAGCGGAGCAAGGGAATAAAAAGATATTTGCAATTAACCGTTGGGGAGCTTTTACGAAAGCAATGATTGCTTGCTCAAACCTAAATTTTGAAAACTTTGAAATCACTGAAATAGGCGGCAACAACGAAATAGTAGTGTCAACCTTAATCCAAAAAGAGCAAGCCATAATTTTTGAACAAGCGCAACTACTGTACGAATCCGAAGTGGTCACACGGAAAGACTTAATTCGAAAAGTTCATTTGCTACCTGTAACCAAGTTAATGGAGTACCTCCAATTCCTAGCTGAAAAGCAAATTGAACTTGAGCATGTGTTTGATTATTAAACTGAATAACATAAAGTTTTCATTTTCTCAAACTACAAATTTCGACGAAATATTTTTGTTCTAAAAAATGTCTGAATCCTGACCATGACGCTGGCTTTCGACTTTGAGTCTGTCACATTGGACTCATTACTTGCAAATGCATACGGACTATTGCTAGACGCATTTTGCTCCGATGGATCAGTATTCGCATAAGCAGCCATTCTATTTTTGCGTTTGTCCTTGGTTTTAGCTTCATAATGCTCACCCGTTTCTTCTTGTACACATTCGTTGTTGACTTCAACGGTCTGCTCCGGGTTGTTCTGGGCTTTTGCTCCTACAGCAAAACCAATTACTAAAATAATCAATGCAGTTTTTTTCATGGTATTAGATTTTAAGTTGATTTCTATTTTCTTTCTCTATTTTATTGGATGTTATTTTCTCTTGGATCTTCTTTTGTTTTTTTTTGTTTTTTTTCATTTGCTTATCCATCATACGAACCATCTTCGCATACATCTTTTTTGACATGCCCTTATGTCCTAAATCACTAATTTTTTGATCAATTAAAGCTTCCTTTTGGTGCAAAACTGCTAAATACTCCAAGTTGGGAAATTCGTTTTTCAGTTCATTATTCCCAAGTGCTGTATAATAATTAGCCTTGTTCATTAGTAGTGAAATACTGTTAGGAAAGTAACTCAATGCGGTGTCCACAATGGACAAATAAAAACTGTCCACTCCGAATTGTACTTCATAAGCATTGGCTAAATCAAACAAGGTGACAGCGATGGTTTCATTGTCTGAAAGCGGCTGCATGTAAAGCTTATTTTTCAGTGCTTTTTCAGGAATTACAAAGTCCTTGATGATCCACTTGTCTTTTGGAAAACTAGCGTTAGTAAGCTCCACATTTGCCCAGCGTCCTTTTTCGTTAATGTGTTTAATGTACACATGGTTAGGGGTAATTGCTAAATGTGATTTCGCACCCAATTCATCACAAATAATTTTGTACAGGTATGGCATTGAATGACAATTACCACTCTTCTCGCCCATCAATTTCGTGACAAACATTTTAGTAAAATCCTTTTCTCCAAAGTAGTCGTTAAAATCATACGAGTAAGGTTGGTTATTGTTAATTTTTAAGCCCTCCGTCATGTAAGTGAAAACGGCCCAATTTACTGCTGTTTTATAAGTGGTCATTTCACTTTCAACGATGAATTTCTTGATTTTGATTCCTGTTTCCTCAATCTCTTTTTTGAAATCTAAGTAGTTTAGTTTTCCGTTGTGGTAGCTGTTTTCGGTAATGAATACCGCTCGGGAAAAATCAAAAGGTATTTCACCTGTTAACATTTGATGCTGTTCTTGAAAGGCGGAATGGTAGAGTTGTTTGTGCGTGGTAGTTCCAAGTACGGTATTGGAGAGGAAGGTTATTGTTAAAAGTAATATGGTTGATTTGAGAAGGGTCATTACTTAGTGTACGGGAAATAGTGGTGGGGGGTTACGGAGTCCGGGGGTGTGATGTTAGAAGCGCGGCAATTGGTGCTATTATTCTAGCAGCTGACCCAGCCAATAATTACACAGATACTGGAAGGGTTCGTATTAGTTTTGGGTGGTAAATGCCAATCATTAAAGTAACGTCTACAATCGCAACAATGTGATTTTTTGTTGAATAAAAGGGATCTGTGGCAACAGTTGTCACACAGTAGGTGATTAATTTACGCGATGTTAAATATGATATGGGCTTATCATGGTTGAACGAGCACTTTGAGCTTAACCTGTTCCGACAAGTTCTCAAGATATAAAACAAGTAATCCGTGTTTTGTTCTTCGACCTAGTGTAATCTTTGTACTTGCAAAACCTTCGTTTAACTCAACTGATCCCAGGTATAACAAGGTCCCTCATTGTTTTTAACTTTACAGTCCAAATTTATACGTAAGAAAAAGGGAAATGAGCAAAAGCACATTAATTAACAAATCATATTTCGAAAACTTATCACTCCCTTCTGGTCCTTCTCCTGGACCAAACTGGTACACAACCCAATAATGCCTTTTTTGACTAAAAAAACTAAATGCGCATAATGCTCTTGCCGCGACAATGTTAGGTAGCACACACAGAAAAAGACCTCTGTACATAAAATCCATGGGGAAATAAAAATAAAATAGTAAATTAATTATTCCAAAAAGCAACCAAATTAGAAAAATAGGTGGTTTGTTTAAATCGTTTATTTCTATAAGTGTATATAAAACAATCTGTATAGACAAAATATAATATATCAATTTCTCTTCTTCACCTACCCACGAATTTGCCAAATAAATAGGGGCTATAATAAAAAATACAGCTAATATTATCGCACCGTTTCTATGTTTTAAATCTAATTTCATTTATTCTAATTTTATTTATGGAGCAGGACTAAAATACATTTGATGATCAGCTGGTAAAATAGGGACAGACGCTATTTAATTTCCCTTTTTCGGTCTTCCCTTCTTGTTAAAACTAAAACTTCTACCGGTAATTTTTTCTAATTTCTCAATAAATATTGAATTACCAGCTGGTCTATTAGCTTTGGTGCTGCTCTTAATAAGCTGTAATAATGAGGGACAATAATGAGGGACAGCGACTAATTAAATAAATTAGTCGCTGTCCCTCATTACTTTCAAAAACTTCGTCACATCTTTTGTAGCAAATCAATTTTGATTAAATATACATATTCGGCACACTGAACAAATTTCGACAGAAGCTTGTAGA
>JBLIAZ010000129.1:0-7261 GCA_047631875.1 Saprospiraceae bacterium | reverse complement strand
GCATCTTGCTGTTCGGGAGAAAGTTCTTCATAATTTGGAGCAATCCTCTTTATGTTCCTATCAAAAAATTCAGTTGAATCACCATCGAATTTTTCCAAATAAGCTTCATAAGACTGAGGACGGTACATGTCGGGCATGAACTCAAGACCTGGGCTGTTAGGATCACTTGTACAAGAAGTAACACCAAGCAAAAGAGCTATTCCAATAAGGGCACTCTTTAAACTAGACTTTACTATATTTTGATTAAATATTTTCATCTTTCAGAATCGTTTCTATTATCTCTTAGTAATTTCTATTGCTCCTGTGGATTTCAATTCGTCAACAATTGCTTGCTCATCCATTGAAACTTCGTCCAAATTAATTTGCATCATAAACTTGTCGTCAGTCGTTCTTGGGTCAGGATTTTTCGCCTCCATACCTGGCAAAGTTTTATTTCTTAAAAAATAAGTAATTGCCATTCCATGAGCCGTACAAAGCACGGTAATCTCAAAAGTAATAGGGATGAAGGATGGCAAATTTTGAAGCAAGGTAAAATTAGGCTTCCCACCAATGTTCATTGGCCAATCACTGATGTTGAAATACCACATTCCTAATAAAGCTAAAGACATTCCACAACATCCATAAATGAAAGCACATATAGCTATTCTAGTCTGTCTTATTCCAATAACCGGGTCGATACCATGAATTGGAAATGGTGAAAAAACATCACCAATTTTGATGCCTTTTGACACTAATTTCTTAGCGCCATCTAACAGAACAGCGTCATCATCGTACATTGCGTATATTATCTTACTCATAACTATGAAGTATTATATTACCTATTTATCTTCTTTAGTCTCTTTGTTGTCTTCTTCCGAAGAATTATCATCTTCCGGCAACTCGTCACTTTTTTTTTCTTCTGCACTTGCTTCTACAACTTCTTCTTGAGCTTTTTCAATTTCAGCAGCAGGAGAAGGACTATTTGAAGAAGATGCGCCTGGAGTATGAACTCCAAATTCACCAGTGGCTCTCAATATTGTCTTCACTTCATTAAGTGCCAATACTGGAAAAACCCTAGCATACAATAAATACAGCACGAAGAAAATCCCTATTGTTCCTACAAAAATTCCCAAATCCACAAAAGTTGGATGGAACATTGTCCATGAAGATGGTAGAAAATCTCTATGTAAAGAAGTCACAATGATTACGAAACGCTCAAACCACATTCCAACGTTTACAACGATTGAAATGATGAAAGTAAACACCAAGCTTGTCCTTAATTTTTTAAACCACATGAACTGAGGAGAAAGTACATTACAGGACATCATAATAGCATAAGCCCACCAATAAGGACCAGTAGCCCTATTCATGAACGCATATCCTTCATATTCAACTCCTGAATACCAAGAAACAAAAAGTTCTGTCAAATATGCAACACCAACCATTGAACCAGTCAACATGATGATGATGTTCATGTATTCTATGTGCTTTATTGTAAGGTAATCCTCCAAGTGAAGTACTTTTCTCATGACCAACATCAGCGTACATACCATCGCAAACCCTGAAAATACTGCTCCCGCAACAAAATAAGGAGGGAAAATAGTGGTATGCCAACCTGGAATAATTGAGGTTGCAAAATCCATTGATACAATAGAGTGTACTGAAAAGACTAACGGAGTAGCTAATCCAGCCAACACTAATGAAACTTCTTCGAACCTGTTCCAATGCTTTGCCGAACCAGTCCAACCAAAAGCAAGTATAGAGTATGCTTTTTTAGCTGCTGGTTTAACAGCCCTGTCTCGAATAGTGGCAAAATCAGGAATCAACCCAATGTACCAAAAAACAAGAGACACAGAAAAATAAGTTGAAATCGCAAACACATCCCAAAGTAATGGTGAGTTAAAATTCACCCACAAAGAACCAAATTGATTTGGCAAAGGAAGTACCCAGTAAGCTTGCCAAATTCTTCCCATGTGAATCCCTGGAAACAAAGCTGCCATCATTACTGCAAAAATTGTCATTGCTTCTGCTGACCTGTTAATTGCCATTCTCCACCTTTGACGGAACAACAACAATACTGCTGAAATTAATGTTCCAGCATGTCCAATACCAACCCACCATACAAAGTTTGTGATATCCCACGCCCAAGCAACAGTTTTATTTAATCCCCAAACACCAATACCTACTCCGACAGTATACATGATGTTACCAAGTCCCCATATTGCAACAATGCTTGCTAAACCAAACATCATGTACCACATAGAGTTTGCTTTGCCTTCTACAGGCCCACAAACATCTTCGGTGATGTCATGGTAGGACTTTTTCCCTAAAATTAACGGCTCTCTTATTTCTGCTTCTACTACATGCATTGCTATAATGAATTAGTTATGCGTTATTATTTCTAATTTTTGTATGATAATATACGTTAGGTTGTGTACCTACTTCTTCCAAAAGTATATATGCTCTTTCTTGTTTTGATTCCGCATTCACTACATGTGATTCATTATTAAGGTCACCAAACTTGATCGCGTTTGAAGGACATACAGTAGAGCAAGCAGTTTCAATTAAACCATCTTGTACTGTTTCACCTGCTTTCTTCGCTACCAATTTACCTTCTTGAATTCGTTGAACACACATGCTGCACTTTTCCATCACACCTCTCGATCTTACCACCACATCTGGGTTTAGTACCATTCTACCTAAATCATCAGCAGCCGGGTTCACTTTAGCGAAATCAGGAAAGGCTGGTAAATTTAAACCGTCATATTGGAACCAATTGAATCGTCTTACTTTATATGCGCAGTTATTAGCACAATACCTTGTACCAATACATCTGTTGTATGTCATTTGGTTTAACCCTTCGTCTGAATGCGTTGTTGCCGCAACTGGACAAACAGTTTCACATGAAGCATGATTACAATGTTGACACATTACCGGTTGGTATACTACAGTTGGCTCATCATCAGACACCTCAGCATCTTGATAATCTCCAATGCTACTCAACTGACTTGTTTTGGTAATTTGCTCATCTTCCTCTGTTGAAGTAGAATAATACCTATCAATCCTCATCCAATGCATCTCTCTGCTTCTTCTGATTTCGTCTTTTCCAACAACATGTACATTGTTCTCAATGTTACATGAAGTAACACATGAACCACAACCTGTACAAGTGTTCAGGTCAATACTTAAACCCCACCTGTGGTGCAAATCAATAGCTTGCTCCTCCCACAAATCAAGGTCTTCAGGTTTTTGATCTTTACCGTATGAATCTGCTATCAACAACTGTTCGTTGTATCCATGCTTCTCTTTGGCGCGACCTTTTTCCGTAATATAAGTAGCTAAAGTAGTTTCATTGACTATTTTTCTACCCATCATGGTATGATGAGTTTGAGTAGTAGCCATAGGGTATTCTTTCCCTTCAGAAAATTTCAATGTTACTCCTGAGGAAACAGTATTTTCAAAAGTACCATTGCTAGTAAACATTGGGTAAACATTTTTACCTATAGTATTTTGCGAATTATCGTCTTCGACATATAAATCTCCTAACCATTCTTCTCTGGTGAAAAGTTCGGTTCCAGAAGCTCCATATCCTACAGCAACTCCCACGGTTCCTGGGGCTTGTCCTGGCTGAGCTAACACTGGTAATTCTACAGTTTTACCACCAACTGTTAAACTTGCAACCTTGGCTGGAGACTCTTCTCCAATGTACAAATGATCTCTTCTTCCGTCTTTTGTGTCTTCCTTAACGAACAACTTCATGGCATCAGATGGAGCCATTGTAATGTAGTTATCATAAGTACATTTACTGATTGGATCAGGCAACTCTTGTAACCAAGGATTTAAAGCTTGAGAACCATTTCCTAATCCAGTTTTAACGTAAAACTCAACTTCCCACTCACTTCCTTTTACTGTTGCTTTTTTCACAGCCCCAGAAATTAAAGAAGATACGTTTGATGCTAAATCACTAGAAGCAGCACTATTTGTAGAATAAACACCGTCATGAAGTACATCAGACCATGATTGTCCAACTCCTGACAATACTACTTTGTTCCAATATTGTTTAACAAAACCTTGAAAATCTGAATCCTCACCTGACCAAGTCAACAAAGACTCTTGCCATTGCCTTGTATTAAATAAATGACTGATTACTGGTTGACAAAGGCTGTATTCCCCTTGAACTGGCTCAAAATCATTCCATGATTCTAAATAATGTGAATTCGGACATAAATAATCCGAAGCTGCACCCATTTCATCAAGCCTTTCACCTAAAGATATTTTAAGTCCTACCTTGCTCAATCCTTCATTAAATCCAGATGCATCAGCCGCTACATAAGCAGCATTAATTCCTATAGTCAACAATGCGTCAACTTTACCTGCATTCATGCTCGAAGACAACTCAGAAAAATCCATATCGGAACCTTTTCTTATGTTCGTCCCTTTATTCAGATCGATAGTTTTACCGTAATTAGTTAATTCCTCATTGATCGCGTTAATCAAAATTTGAACTCCTTCATTATTTGATCCAGCAATGACAATTGATTGTCCTTTTGCGTTTAATAAGTCCTTAGCCGCTTTATCAAGCTTTGCTTTTAAAGTTCCCGAGACATTCCCTGCAGTAACACTTCCACCAACTTTACTTAGTAAATAAGTCAACGCATTGGATATTTGTGACGGTTTTAATCCTGCTCTTACATCAGCATTTGAACCAGTCATACTTAATGTGGTTTCAAATTGATAATGCTTGTTCATCCATGCTCCATCAGGGTTTCTTTTTGCAGCATACTGAGTAGCGTATGACAAGGTATTCATCCATGTCGCCAAAAAGTCGGCACCAAAACTCACGATCACCTTTGCTTGATCAAAATTATAGGTAGGAACAACTCTTTTTCCAAATGATTTTTCATTGGCATCAAGTAACCCTGAAGCAGAAATAGCATCGTAAGTTACATGATTCACTTCAGCTCCTTGTGCAGCATAAGTAGCTTTGAACTTATTAATAACCTCCAAAGACGAAGGCGAAATAATAGTATTAGTTAACAAAGTAATGTTTCCTCCTTTGGAAGCAACGCCTCTAAGTCCTTGCCCGACTTCTTTATCAATGGCTGACCATGATAAATTTTTAGCCCAAGCACCACCTATCTTTTTAGCAGGTCCTTTTGGTCTTTTTGAATCATATAAGCTCAATAAAGACGAATTGACCCTTGCATTTACACCTCCAGGTGTAACTTTAGAATTCTTGTTTGCAGTGATGAAAATTGGACGACCTTCTCTTGTTTTAACAAGAATAGAAGCGTAGTCCATGCCATCGAAAAAAGTTGAGGCGTAATAATTTGCAATTCCTGGTGTAGCATCAATCGGCTTATTTAAAAACGGAATTGACTTAGTTACAGGAGCTTCGCAGGCAGCTAAGGTAGCAGCTGTGACACTAAAACCTAAAACTTTTAAAAAGTCTCTTCTGTTAGTTTCAGAAGTACTGACCTCTGTTTTACTTAAAAAGTCATCAATTGGAACATATTCTGAAAACTCTTTTTCACTTGATGCTTTAAATTCAGCATTGTTTTCTAGTTCTTCTATGCCTTTCCAGTATTTTTTTAATTCTGCCATAGCTTGTTATTGTTGCTATTTATTGATTTTAATTTCTATTAATAGTGACATTTTCCACATTCTAACCCTCCAATCTTATCAACGGTGAATTCAAAATCTTTGTCACGTTTGTACGCTTCTTTAAATTCATCATGCATTTTCTCATAGTAACCACTAGGCTTACCTGAGAAAGATAATTTCTCGTTAATTTTCGTGTCCTTGTGACAATCGATACACCATCCCATTGTTAAAGGAGCATGCTGTTCAGCCGTAGTCATATTTTCCACATCTCCGTGACAAGTTTCACATTCAATACCGCCAACTACCACATGTTGAGAGTGATTAAAATAAACGAAATCCTGTAAGTTGTGAACTTTCACCCACTTGATAGGTTTGTCGTCCCTAGGAACATCGTAATATTTACCATCAGCATGTTCGTATTGCTTTTTACTTGGATTCCAACCTGTAGCTTCGTAAATTTTTTGAATTTCCTCTCCACTTCCTTCACAATGGCCTTCAGTAACTGCAGCGTGACAATTCATACAGACGTTCGCTGACGGAATCAAAGCATGCTTTCCTTCCAGGGCTCCAGAGTGACAATATTCACAATCGATCTTGTTTTGCTTGACATGGATGTTGTGCTTAAAGTAAATAGGTTGTGTAGGTTTGTAATTTTCCACATTCTCAGTATTTTCATACCCATTCCCTCCACTGACACCGATTGTGAACGCCCAACCAGCGCTAGCATCAAGAATACCTCCAATAATGACAAGTACAATTAAACCAGTAAGGATCTTTCTTCTAACAGCAAACTCCTTAATAGCCTCGTAAAAAGTTTGGTTTTCTAACTCCTCGCCTCCGTCCTTAACAGACTTCATGCTTTTCAATGACCTATTTATTCCAGTAAATATTGAAATGATCAATAAAGACAACATGATTAATCCAAATATCCATAATAAACTGTTGTCTTCTTCTACAACAACCTCTTCTGTACAATCAATTAAGCCATTTCCTGAATCACCTGAAGGTGGGGCATAAGAACTTATGTATGTAATGATGTCATCCAACTGCTCATCGCTCATCCAAGCAAAACCAGTCATTGCTGCTTTTCCGTTCGCATTGAACACTTCATTTGCATAAGCGTCACCTGTGGCTCTTAAAGCATTGTTGTCTTTAATCCAATCGTACAACCACTCTTTTGATGGAACCCTGTCCATCACTCCCATTAAGGCTGGACCTGTAATGGTTTTTTCCATGTGGTGACAGGAAGCACAGTTAGACTTAAATAGCTTTAATCCACTTTCAGCATCTCCCGCAAAGGAAATCGAAGTAAATAATAAGAAAAGCGTTGTAATAAAGAAGGATGAGATTGGTCTCATTGTTTGGCTATATCGTTTCATTAATCTCTTAAATTTTCGACTTTTTCAATTCGAGCCCATTTTAGGCTGGTTGCAAAGCTAAAAAATTAAGCTATTTTAAGAACTTTATTCACAAATAAAACCTTAATTTAAAACCATTCTAAATAAGCCTAAATCAATCAAATAAGCTGCATAACTTATTGATTTAGAATGCATTAACTCAGTAAAATAATGTCACAGTATTGTCACAAAACGTTTTTCACTCCTTGGAAATCAATATTTTGCGACGATAGGCATCCGTCGACCCATGCCAAATGATTTTGAACTAATTCTTAATGTCG
>JBLIAZ010000128.1:0-7289 GCA_047631875.1 Saprospiraceae bacterium | reverse complement strand
TGCGTCTTGATACATTTCATCAATGAATTCCTTTATAACTATCTTGCTTTCTTCTGAATTTATCACCCCAGTTTGACTAGCATTAAACTGATTTCCAAAAGTTCCATCACAAAACCCTTTTATCTCTGAGGCTAACGCATCATTTGCGCTACTGAATGTTTTCGGTAATCCAATTGCATCGTAACCTTCACTTGTAATCAAAGAAGTTGCTTGGATGTAATTAGCACCATACTCAGCACCATAACCAGGATAAGTACTATAATTTAAAAGTGGATACGGGCCTAAGGAATCAGATACCCACCATGCTTTAGTTGCATCAGCAGTAATACTTGAATCATTATGCTTCCTGTAATATTCAAAAATTGTTGGATGTGGAGGACTTGCTCTTAAATTCAAACTTGAATCTTGATATCGTCCTGTCATAGCCGTTACGTGCCCACTGTAATGTCCCGTTGAACCATTAGCAAAGCTAAAATCTTTATATAACGTCCCAAAATCCTGTAATCTTGAACCTCCAATTGGAGACGCTGGTAATATTTTATCAATCCCAGCTTGGGGTGTAAATCCACCGCTTACGTCATTAAGCATGTTCACCATCAAGTTACTTTGCCCTTGTTGAACAGACTCAATGTTTCTAATTCCTCCTGCAAACAAACAAAAAACGACATGATTCACTTTCCTTGATCCTGTCCTAGCAAACAACCTTCCAGAAGGTAAGATATAAGGTACAGCAAACGCCGCTGCCGATACAAGCCCTGCTTTTTTTATGAAATCACGTCTTTTCATAGTTTAAAATTGCCTGTACTCGTTTGAGGTGAGGAATGAATAATATATCACGTCAGGTGTTAACCCTGTATTGTCTTCAATTAATTGTTGTAAAAACCAGGCCTCCTGCCCGCTAGCCTCTCTTCCATAAAATTGATTATAACACGTTTTTACAAAAGCAGGCACGTCAGCTCTCATGCTTGCCTCAGTAGGAATAATCACCTCACTGTCGTTTAAAAAATTCCTGATTATTAAATCTTCAATGATGGTTACATCAGCAAATGCCACATAACTTTCGGTTAATTCAGCCAACAAACCTGAGGAAATGGTTTTTTGGAACAAATCCGAATAAGCAATTGAAATGTATTCCGTGCTTTTTTTTACGTTAGGCTTGTCCGCCCCAGGCTGATCTACAAATACTTCTTGTACTTGATAAACCACTTTCTTCTCCGTCTTTTTACACGAAAAAGAAATTAAACAAATCAGTATGATGCTAATGTATCTCATTTTAAACCTGCATATTCATCTAAAGTAAGTATGTATTTTTGTACTGCTTTATAGTCCCCTGTCGACATGTACTGATTAGCAAGCAAAACAATTTCATCGTCCGTTGGTTCACGGTATAAAAATCTCAAATAATTTATTCTTACTTGACCTTCGTAGTACTCATTATAATCAAAAAATATTTTTATTAAATCATCCCTGTTTTTCGCATTGGAAGTAAATAATATCCCTGGTGTTCCTTTAACAATATCAACACCTGATTCCAGTTCAACTTCAGTAGGATGCCTCAGTAAAAAATTTTGAAACAAAGACACGACATAATTCTCGGAACCCATGTTTATTTCATCATAAATATTGTTGTCCACAATAATTTGATGAGCTTCTTTTATGCTTTTTACGCCACTTTTAAGGTTTCCTTCAAGGATTATCAAAGGTTCGAGTTTATCCAACAAATCCTGAATAAGGGCGATTTCAATTGGATTTATTGTCAACGTCAAAGCAAACTCATAAATGATTTTTGATTCTTGAAATGAAGCACTGTCTGCATTGTGAAGCAAATCAGCTCGCATGATGTTAAATTCGTTGTCAAAATAAGCATCTTGGACAATGATGCTACTAACTAACAAATTCCGACTCTCAAGGCTCACATTAGCAGCTTTCAAAGCAGCTATTCCAGCATCCTTTTCGGCATCAGTTGATTTTCGACCAAGCAAGGAAATGTACAATTTTTGAACGTAATTACTGATCACTACATCCTCAATCGTTTCGTCATCAGGAGCTACATTACCAGTCATAGTTTCAATCTCTACCTCCTTTTCACAGGAGCAAAGCAATAAACCAACACACAACATTAACAATGTAATTTTCCTTTTCAACTTAAATAGTGTTTCGTATAGTTTAAAGAACGTTAATTTAATAAAAAGTTGCCTTGATACAGAGAAACTAATGCATTTGTTTTGAACATAAAAGAGCCCGAGTAACACTCAGGCTCTTTTTAATCTTGTATATAAACTTGAAACTTACTTAACCAACATCTTTCCTGAAGGTTTAAACTTCGTTAAGTTAATGCCTTTCACAGCTTCTTTGTACTCATCTAATGTTGGAGTTCGTCCAAGAATCGTAGACAATACTACAACTGGTGTAGAGGATAACAAAGATTCTCCTTTTTTACCCTCTGAATCTTTAACAACCCTTCCTTTGAATAAACGGGTGGAAGTTGCCATTACAGTATCACCAGGGGCCGCTTTTTCTTGGTTACCCATACAAAGGTTACAACCAGGACGCTCTAAGTACAACATGTTTTCATACTTAGTACGCGCAGCACCTTTAGGATCATTGTCGTCAAACTCAAATCCTGAATAGCTTTGTAATATCTCCCAGTCACCTTCTTCCTTAAGCTCGTCTACAATATTATAAGTAGGAGGAGCAACAATAAGAGGTGCCTTAAAGACAACCTTACCTTGTTGCTCGTCAATGTTTTTTAACATTTGAGCAAGGATCTTCATGTCACCTTTGTGAACCATACAAGAACCAATAAATCCAAGGTCTACTTTTTTAGTTCCACCATAATAAGAAAGTGGGTTTATGTTATCGTGTGTGTACCGCTTTGAAACGTCATCGTTGTTCACATCAGGATCAGCAATCATTGGCTCAGCAATCGCATCAAGATCAATTTCAACTTCAGCAAAATACTTAGCGTTTGCATCAGGAGTCAATGCCGGTTTTGTTCCTGAGCTAATCTCTGCAATTCTATTGTTAGCAATGTCAATCAATCCTTGAAGAACTTGTTTTTCGTTGTCCATTCCCTTCTCGATCATGATCTCAATTCTGCCTTTTGCAATCTCTAAGGATTCAATCAAAGTGTCATCTTCAGAAATACAGATAGAAGCTTTTGCTTTCATTTCCGCAGTCCAATCAGTAAACGTAAATGCTTCATCAGCTGTTAGGGTTCCTAAATGAACCTCAATGATTCTTCCTTGAAACACGTTATCCCCACCAAAAGTCTTCAACATTTGAGACTGAGTAGCATGAACGACATCACGAAAATCCATGTAACTTTCCATTTTCCCTTTGAAGGTAACCTTAACTGATTCTGGAATTGGCATGGAAGCTTCACCAGTGGCAAGTGCCAAAGCAACAGTTCCTGAATCTGCACCAAAAGCAACACCTTTAGACATTCTCGTATGAGAATCTCCACCAATAATTATTGCCCAATCGTCAATAGTAATGTCATTCAAAACTTTGTGAATCACATCGGTCATTGGTTTGTACGCCTTTTTAGGGTCACGAGCAGTAATCAACCCAAAATCGTTCATGAATTTCATTAACCTAGGAATGTTCGCCTTAGACTTATCATCCCAAACTGAAGCAGTGTGACATCCTGATTGATACGCACCATCAATGATTGGTGATATGACTGTAGCAGCCATCATCTCTAACTCTTGAGAAGTCATTAAACCAGTGGTGTCTTGCGACCCTACAATATTCACTTCAACACGCACATAAGAACCTGCATGTAAAGTTTTACCTGGAGTACTACCAACGACATTTTTATTAAATATTTTCTCTACCGCTGTTAACCCCTGTCCTTCTACAGACACCTCTTTTGAGGTAGCATAAACAGAATTTAACTCAGTTCCTAGAACTTTCGCTGCGAATGCTTCCAATTTTTTACCAAACACAATAGCATATGATCCACCAGCTTTGATAAATTCTACTTTTTGCGGTGTTAAGGCGGCTGAAATATCCATTAACTCTTGGTTGCCATTGTATAGCTTTTTCTTTTTCGTATTAACCGTAAGCACAGTCCCAGTAGCAACAGAATATGCTTCTTCTAAAACCACGTCACCTTTCGCATCTCTGATGGCTTTACCTTCAGCGTCTAGCTTTTTAACCCAATTTTTTAAGTCAATTCCAATCCCACCTGTTACACCGACTGTGGTAAGAAAAATTGGAGAAATTCCGTTAGTTCCTGCTATGATTGGAGCAATGTTAATGAAAGGAACATATGGGCTGGATTTAATACCAGTCCATAATGCCACGTTGTTCACACCTGACATTCTAGACGAACCTACTCCCATTGTACCTTTGTCTGCAATTAGCATGACCCTTTTACCAGGGTGTTCTTTTTGCAAAGCTAAAAGTTCATTTTGTTGCTCTTTGTTATGCTCAAACAAACACTGACCATGTAATTCTCTATCAGAACGTGAGTGTGCGTCACCTCCTGGAGAAAGCAAATCTGTAGAAATATCTCCTATACCAGCAACAAAAGTAACTATCTCTATTTCTTCTTCTATATCTGGAAGTTTAGTGAAAAACTCAGCTTTCGCATAACTCTCTATAATTTCTTTTGCTATTACATTACCGCTTTTGAATGCCTCTTCTAATCTATTTGTGTCAGCATCGTAAAGAAAAACTTGTGTTTTTAAAACATTTGCAGCTCTCTCAGCTATAGATGTATCTGCTCCTAAAGCCAAGTCTAACAATGCATCAACAGAAGGCCCACCTTTCATGTGTGATAATTGCTCAAGAGCAAAAGAAGGTGTTATTTCTTCAACTACTGATTCAGCTAAAATAATTTCTTTTAAGAATTTCGCTTTTACACCCGCTGCACTTGTAGTACCTGGTAGAACATTGTAAATAAAGAAGTTAAGAGAATCCTTTCGGTGCTCATTATTCAAATCTTTAATTTGCTCAATGATTTTGCTTAGTAATTCTGAACCATCAATTGGTTTCGGGTGAAGCCCTTGACCTTCTCTTTCTTCAATCTCCTTGATGTAATCTTTATAAATGTTCATAAAATAGGGCTTTTCAATGTTAAATATAATTTGTTAAAATTAATAAAATGAAATGCAAAAATGCACGGGTACAGTCCGTTTTTTTTTATCTACTGAAAAACAGTTTTAATCAATGGCACGTTATCAATCAAGCGAACCCCTCCCAGCTTCACTGCTCCGAAAATTCTTTTTCCCCCTTCGGAAAATTCATACTGGGTCAAATACTCTACTTCAAAGCCCTTTTTGACTAGGAGCTTCTTTGCATCATTAATATCACTGTTTTCAATGGATGAAAGACTTGTCAAAACAGCATGTAATACTGGTGCAACTTTTCGGTCTTTAGTTGACAACCTCACATTCCTACTGCTCATTGCCAACCCATCATTTTCTCGGACGGTAGGCCGAGCAAGGACTTTAATTGCCAAGTCGTTGTTTTTAGCCATGGTTTCAATCACCTTAAATTGCTGATAATCCTTTTCTCCAAAATAGGCTACATGAGGTAAAACAGCTTTAAACAAACGATAAACTATTTCAATCACTCCTTTGAAATGGCCTTCCCTGTACTCCCCCTCCAATCCTTTATCGGCACCACTTAGTTCATAATTCAAATCCAAAGGAATCGACTCAACATCAACCTGCTCGGGCACCCATACCAAATCACAATTCACAGATTTCAACAATTTTAAATCTCTTTCTAAATCCTTAGGATACGATTCAAAATCTAACGACTCATTAAATTGAGACGGATTAACATAAACGCTAACCACACAAACATCACATTCTTTTTTACATGATTCTATTAAGGACAAGTGACCGCTGTGCAAAAAACCCATTGTAGGCACCAAACCTACCTTCAAGTCCTTGCGCTTATACGCCGAAACCCTGTCGTTTAATTCCTGGATAGATACTACTTTGTGCATTGCTTCATTTCTTACTTGATGACAAAAATACAACTCATTCTATTAAATAGATATAAGTTATTATCAAAATTTTACTTTTTATACACAGTACTTGTTTAGTCAAGCAATTCTTTTGTATTTTGAACCAAATGGAAGAATTTAAAACCATCGCCACTTTTATTGCTGCATTTGGCATCATTGCCATTGCGGCAAATCAAATATCCAAGGTATTTGAAAAGGTGAAACTTCCACTAATTACAGGTTTTTTATTGACGGGAATCATTGCCGGTCCTTTCATTTTAAAAATGATTCCCAGTGAAGGAACATTAAAACTTAACTTCATCAACGAATTATCTTTAGCGTTCATCGCATTCGCTGCTGGATCCGAATTGTATTTAAAAGAAATTCGAGGGCAATTTAAAAGCATCATTTGGAACACAGTAGGTCAATTGGTTTTCACTTTTACAATTGGCGCATTTGGTGTTTATTACTTGGCTGAATACATTCCTTTCATGCAGGAAATGAGTGAGGGTGGAAAAATAGCTGTAAGTATATTAGCAGGGACTATTTTTATAGCCAGTTCACCCTCTAGCGCAATAGCGGTAATCAACGAACTGCGTGCAAAAGGACCTTTTACCAAAACCGCCATTGGAGTAACTGTTGTAAAAGACATTTGGGTCATTATTCTATTTACCATATGTTTTGGAGTATCAAAATCGCTTGTTAGTAATGAAGAGTTTAAATTAGGTTCTATCGTATTTTTAATCCTTGAACTAGCCTCCTCCATTAGTATTGGATGGCTGCTTAATAAAATAATTGTTGTTTTTTTCAAACTAAAAGTAAACCAAACAATAAAAACTGTCTTACTAATTTCCGTAGGCTATGGTGTTTATTTATTAGCTCATTTCGTACGAAATTTTACCGGAGATTTAATAGGACATGAGTTTTACATTGAACCTTTGTTAATATGCATTTTCGCCAGCTTTTTTATAACCAACTACTCCACTGTACGACCAGAGTTCCAAAAGGTACTGCACGAAACCGGCCCTGTCATATACATCGCCTTTTTCACCCTTACTGGTGCTTCCTTATCCATTGATGTATTGCTCACTGTATATGGAATCGCATTTGTACTATTTGGGGTGAGACTAGTTGGCACCATGACAGGCTCGTTCATAGGAGGAGCAATTGCGCGAGACGAATGGAAATTCATTAGACTTGGCTGGATGCCTTTCATCACACAAGCTGGTGTAGGACTTGGACTTGCCACTTTAATCGCCGTCGAATTCCCAGGCTGGGGGCCGGAATTTTCGACCTTGATGATTGCGGTAATTGTAATCAATCA
>JBLIAZ010000127.1:0-7290 GCA_047631875.1 Saprospiraceae bacterium | reverse complement strand
AGGGTCAGGAACTTATGGGGGTGCGTACCTACCTATGATTGAAGCTTTAAACGACAGCATTGACATGCTTAATGTTCAATTATACAACAGCGGAAGCATGTACGGTTTGGACGGGCCCTCTGGAGGTGCTTTTAAGCAAGGGAATGCTGACTTTGTGCTAGCCATGACCGAGGCCGTAATACTAGGATATACTGGGGTAGGTTCAATTGGAACTTACAGTGGAATTGATGCCTCAAAAGTTGGAGTTGGCTTGCCTGGTTGTCACAGCTCTGATGCTTTACCACACAAGTAACTAGAAGCGGCCATGAAATACTTAATGGGAACAGGACCACAACCTGGAAACTATAAATTAAAAACGAATGGTGGTTACCCAACTATAAAAGGCATGATGACATGGTCCATTAATTCAGACCGAACCTGTTCTCCATCTTATGGGTTTGTTAGCACTTGGGGCAAGCTATTCACAGACACTTCATACATTGAAATCTACAGCGAAACTGACATTTATGAATTAGCTGAACAAGGGGGTAAAATAGCTGTAAGCCTTTTTCATAACAAATTTGTTAGTCCATTAGAGGCAAGTCGTTGGACTATAGAAAATTTACCCCTTGGCGTAACATTAGACAGCTTAATTCGTGTAAACGACTCTCTTGTTCACATAGTACTCAAGGGAAACAGCACGACGACCTATGGTTCTGCAATTTGCAATGTAAAAGTGACGGTTGACTCTTCTCAATTTGCAGCATATTCTTTAACCCTTTCAAGTGGAGACGGAGTAGTTTTGAAAAAATCCAGAATAACAATACCCGGATTACTTCAAGCAGAAAATCTTTCAGCCAAAACGAATGCATTCATGAAAAGCCTGTTTAACAGCGAACCCGGTTTAATGGTTAGGTTTAATTCTAATTATTCTACATCATACGAAATAGATGTTCAAAAAACTGGTGATTACGATTTAAACATCAGGGTAGCTACATCTTCGGGGTCCCATTCAGTAATGCTGAAAATTGATGGTGTAATAGACAGTTATCACTCATTTAATAGCTCAACCGATTGGGATGTATGGGATACTACCGGTTTTAATACGGTAAAATTAGATTCTGGATTTCATGTGTTAACTGTACATATGTACACGGGATGGATGCATTTCGACTGGATTGAGTTCAAGGAACTAAACCCAGAGGGAACTATGCAAAATGACAATGCAAACAACGGTGCGTATTTGTATCCAAACCCATCTACCGGAATCTTCAAGAGCAATGAAACCCTCCACAACGCAAAAGTATATTCGTTGGATGGGAAATTATTGAAGCAATGGAAATCGTCTGCAAATTTCGATGTTTCAAATCTTGTAGCTGGGTCCTATCTATTTACTTCAGATGGGTTTCACACTAAAATAATTCTGAAGTAATATACCCAAACTACACAGTAATTTTTAAATCAACAATTAAATTAAATAAAAGTACTAGCTTCGCGCTCCGTTAATTTAAAAAGGAGAGATGAAGAGAATCGCTGAGTACAAGAAATTATTTGATATAGAGGAAGGACTGGATTTAAAAGACCTTAAAACCAAGTACAGAAACTTGGTTAAAAAATGGCATCCTGATAGGTTTCAAGAAGGCGATGAAAAAGCAGCTGAAGCAGAAATAATGGGAAAAAAAGTCATTGATGGCTATCACTTTCTAGTAAGCATCTCCCCTGAAACTAAAGCTGCCTCTATGGACAACTATAACGAATCCATCGCATCCGGTATTGCTGACTTTAAACACAAAGGATTGTTGTTTGAACTTGAGTTTTTAAATGGTGCTAAATACGAATACTTCGGAGTATCAAAAGGAGTTTACATCAAAATTTGCAATTCGGATAAGCAAATGAGGTTTGCTAAAAGAAACATCTTTAATTCTTACTTATATCGAAAGGCAAATAAATAAGGCAAATTAACATCTTACTCAATGTAACTTAGGGTTGATTAGATTACATTAGTGAACCCATGGCCAAAACACCCGCAAAGTCCAAAAAAAAGTGGCTTCTTATATTATTTAGCTTAGGAGCTATATTTACCTTTTTTTTTGCAGCAGTATTGTTGTTTGTGTACAGCAAGCAAGATGAAATAATTCAAAGTCAAATTGACATAGCCAACGAGGGACAATCTGGAATTATTACAATTGGCAACACACACCTAGATCCATTTAAAAACTTCCCTTACATCTCCATTAAAATTGATGATGTAAAAATACTGGAGGACAAAAGTGAAAATGCTGCCATAATTCTAGACGTGGCAGACATCTACATCGGGTTTGAACTGACTGATGTACTACAGGGTAATTTTGACGTTCACACCTTGTTAATTGAAGATGGATTCTTGAACTACGTATGGCATAAAGACGGAACCAACAACATTGCCAACGCAATCGCAAAATCTGAAGACAATGCTGAGAGTGAACCCTTAAACATTCATTTACAGAACATCACCTTTAAAAACATAGACCTCCACAAGTTCGACGAAATTTCAGGACTCGATGTAGAAACATTCATTTACTCAGCCACAGGAGAGTTCAAATCAGCTGGAGACATTGTTACAACCCATGTAGATTCAAAATTTGAGATGAACATCATTGATAAAGGTGACACCACTTTTGTTAAGCACAAACACTTTGAATTTCACACCGATTTTACTTTTAATACGGAATCTGGTTTAATGACTTTTAAACCTTCAGGTATAATCATGGAACATGGTGATTTTGAACTTGAAGGCACATATGACACTAAAAACGAGAAGGACATTGATTTTAACATCAAAGGAACCAAACCAAACTTTGACATGTTAATCGCCTTTGCTCCTCAGGACATTATCCCTGTTTTGGAAAAGTATAAAAATGCTGGTGAAATATATTTTAACGCATCCATTAAAGGATCAACAGCACATGGTGAAATGCCACTAATTAATGTTGAATTTGGTGCCAGCGAGGCTTATTTGGAAAACACGGGAGCTCAAAAAAGACTTGACAACATGGGGTTCAAAGGCCATTTTACCAATGGTGAAAAACGAAACATTCAAAGCATGGAGTTTTCGTTGATCGACATGACTGCAAGCCTTGAAAAAGGAAATATTCTAGGAGCAATCATTGTTAAAAACTTTGAGGAGCCCGAAATTGACATGTCACTTAAAGCAGATTTTGATTTGGCATTTTTAGCAAAGTTTTTCAATTTAACAGACTTTCAATTGGCTACTGGACAAGTCCATTTGGACATGAAATTTCATGACGTAATTGATTTGGACCATCCTGAACATGCTCTCAAGAAAATAAATCAAGCCTATTTCTGTGAGCTTAAAATCGAAGATTTATCATTTACATCCGTTGACCTTCCAGCTCCTCTTAAAAAATTAAACATGCACATCACCATGAGAGGTAAAGAGGCTGACATTAATTTGTTTGATTTGAAAATAGGTGAATCCGACCTGTTCATTAAAGGGTACCTTTCTGACCTTCCTGCTGTTATCCATCATTCAAACAAAAAAATTAAAGCACATTTAGAAATATCTTCTAAATTATTCGATCTGGCAGAACTAACAAAATATTCAAAAAAGGACAGCATCGGAATTGACGAAACAATTGAAAATTTAAGTGTTGGGTTCTCCTTTGTATCTTCTGCAAGAGCCTTTACTGAATTTAAGTACTTGCCAGTTGGTGAGTTTTTCATAGACAGCCTACACGCACAATTAAAACACTACCCTCATGAATTACACGATTTTCATGTCGATGTATTGGTTGACGATCAAGACTTGAGAATTAAAGACTTCACCGGATTTATTGATAAGTCCGACTTTCACTTCAATGGCCTCATTCACGACTACGGCTTCTGGATGCAGGATAGCCTTAATGGTGATGTAGACATGGACATTACTTTACACTCAAATGCACTGCACCTAGAAAGTATTTTCTCATACCAAGGAGAAAATTATGTTCCTGAGGATTACCGTCACGAAGAATTTGACAATTTGGTCCTGCATGTAAACTCAAGCATGCATTACAAAAACCATGAGCTTCATTCCATTGATGTAAAATTGGATCAGCTAAGCGCAAAAATGCACCTCCACCCCTTCCGATTTGAAAACTTTAAGGGTAGGTTCCATTATGAAGACGAACATTTAATGATTCAAAAATTTCACGGAAAAATGGGTAGAACTGTTTTCAATGTGGACATGAACTACTACTTAGGAAAAGATCAAAGTATTAAAAAGCGGGACAATCACTTGGAATTAATGGCAAATTATATTGATTTTGACGAACTTTTTAGTTTTAACACTGCCCCTCCTAGCAAAACAACAAACATCATAAAAAGAGACACCATAGCTGATCTCAATGTTGATATAAAGGAACATGCAGAAGCTTTCAATTTATATGAGTTGCCTTTCACCGACATGCAATTTGATGTTGAAATTGGACACTTTATCCACCATCGAATTGATTTGAAAAACATAAATGCAAAATTGAGAACAACACAAAATCATTACATATACGTAGACACCCTCAGTTTAAACGCCGCGGGTGGTTCGTTTAACATGTCCGGTTACTTTAACGGAAGTGACCCTAAACACATTTACTTAAAACCGAAGCTCGCAATCCGAGGAGTGGACATCGACAAACTATTTTTTAAGTTCGAAAATTTCGGACAAGACGCACTTGTTTCAGACAATGTTCATGGAAAATTGACAGCACTTATCAAAGGAAAAATAAGAATGTATCCAGACCTGGTTCCTGATTTGGATCAATCCGAAATTCACATGGATATTGAGTTGCTCAATGGCAGCTTGCAACATTTTGAACCAATGGACCTCTTGTCGGAATATGTGGGAGAGAAAGACTTGACGAACATTAAGTTCGACACGTTAAAAAACCACATGGACATCACCAATGGATTGATGAACATCCCCAACATGACTCTTGAGTCAACACTGGGTCATTTTGACATTTCTGGTCAACAAGACATGAACAACAACATAGAATATTATGTTCGTATACCATGGAAATTAATTCGTTCTGGAGCAAAAAACAAACTTTTTGGAAGTAAGGAAAAAGCACAAGAAGCTAAAAATAATGACAAAATCGTGAAGTTAGATCGCAACAAGAAAACAAGGTACCTTAACCTTAAAATCCATGGAAACATCGATAATTTTGAAGTTTCTTTAGGAAAAGACAAGAGGAAAAAGAAGTAAAAGTTAGGGTAAAAATCACACGTAATCGAAATAGGTAGAACCTGGCCACAAACACTACTCGAACTTTTTGATCTGAGAGCAAATCAATATTACCTGCATTAAAACAACAACATTACCCGTTAACATGTTGCTATGAATCATCTAATTATAGATAAGAATGATTGTCTTACTTGATTCAAACCAGACTTATCATCAACCCTTCTCTCTTCGTTTTCTGCTACCTTTGATTGCTTCTTCCTCCCACGGTTTTTCGGGCCAAAAGTGACGTTTGTATTGGTTTCGTAAGTCCTTGCGCACTTCAAAGTAAGCGTTATCCCAAAAACTTTTAATGTCAGAAGTTATCTGGACTACTTTAAAACCGGGCGACAACAAATGCATCAATACATTGACTTTACCGTTGTTAACTTTAGGTGTGTCAACCATTCCAAAACATTCTTGCAGTCTCACCGCCAAAACAGGATCGGCACCATTGGCTTGGTAATTCAATTTAATTTTCGAGCCACTCGCCACTTCAATTTTAGAAGGAGTTAACAAGTTAAGCTTTTGCTGTAAATCGGGTTCTAAACTGTACTTCAATACTTCTTTGAGGTTTATTCTTTTTAAATCTTCTGGTTTATTCATCTTGTTTAAATAAGGAGCTAACCAGTCTTCACAAGTTTGTAGCAACGTAGTTGTGCTCACATCTGGAAACCCGTCCTCAGGACACCAAATCCGCAAGGACAAAACTTTGTTCTGCCATTGTTCTACCTCCTGATCCCAATTTAACAAAGACCTTCCTTCCTTTTTAACAGCGGTAATAATCGCCTTTATAATCAAGGTTTCATCGACATCATGTAAAGGCTTACTCTTTAATACAATGTTACCAATCCGCATGTCTTCGGTGGTAATTAACCCACCCTTTTTGGTGTTCCAAGTAATTATCTTTTTCGTTTGCACCAAAGGCAAGAGGTCTTCTGGATTTAAGGGTGAGGCCATGAATATTTTACCCATCCCTTGCCTGTCATTCACATGAGCTATTGCCAACCATGACTCACCTGCTAACTCGTCTTTATGCCCTGCCGAGGCCAATTGCCCGTTGGCCATTTGAAATTGTGCATTGTTCCCTGGTCGAGCACAAGCAATACGTTCTGGGTATGCAAAAGCTATTAAAATTCCCGTTTCGTAATCGTCAACCATCGAATTGCTGACTTCCAATTTGAACATCTTACGGTATTGCGCAGCTACTTTTTCTATTTGACCTAAGCGCTTCCCTCCTACTTTTACTTTACGGTACCTGCGCAATGCCTCTATTCTTAAGTTGATGTTAATCCCAACCTCAGTAGTTAACGGGTCACGTTCTTCAAGCAAAGGAGCAACATCGGTTGCCAAGGCTAAACTCCCTGTTTGCTGAGCTTTTATTAGCATGTGTGCTATTCGGGGATGGGTTGGTAAACGATGTAATTGTTTACCATGTTCGGTTATTTTACCGTCGCCCAAGGCTTCCAACTCATGTAAAAGGTTTGACGCTTTAGCAATGTTTCCTATTGGTGGTGGTGTTACCCATGATAATTCCGCTGCATCAGCAATTCCCCACTGCGCCATGTCCAGCACCAACGAGGTCAAGTCTGCTTGTTCAATTTCTGGTTTGCTTTGTTCATCCAACTGTGACTGGGTCCCTATGGTCCACATCCTATAGCATGTTCCCGCACTCAATCTTCCTGCTCTACCAGCACGTTGATCGGCCGAATCTTTTGCTATTTGTATGGTTTCTAAACGAGACAATCCTGTATTAGGGTTGAACCGTGCTGTGCGTTCAAAACCACTATCAATCACCACTTTCACACCAGCTATCGTCAAGCTAGTTTCAGCAATATTAGTTGCCAAGACTACTTTTCGCTTACCGTCTTTGTTAGGCATGATGGCAGCATGTTGTTGGTTGTAAGGCAACTGCCCATACAGTGGATGTACCATAATTCCACTAAGGGAGCGATTTAGTATTTCCTCACACTTTTTTATTTCTCCTTGTCCTGGTAAAAAAACCAAGACATCTCCTTCATGCTTTTCTAGGGCCATTTTTATGGTTCGAGCAGCCA
>JBLIAZ010000126.1:0-7295 GCA_047631875.1 Saprospiraceae bacterium | reverse complement strand
TAAGTTCTTTTTTAACGACGACGAGTGGTTGATGATAAGACCTTCAGGAACTGAACCTGTACTAAGAACTTACTGTGAATCAAGTTCAAGTAAATCGGCCATTGCAATTTTAAAAGCTGCCCACGCTCAATTATTGAAATAAATACCTGTACATGGAAATCCCATTAGCGGAACGAATTAGACCAAAATCAATCGATGATTACATTGGTCAATCACACCTAATGGGGAAGGAGGGAGTCATCCGAAAAGTAATACAATCGGACACCATTCCATCCATGATTTTTTGGGGACCACCCGGGGTGGGAAAAACTTCCTTAGCTAACGTTATTTCAAACACTTTAAAGCGACCATTTTATTCCTTAAGCGCTATTAACGCTGGGGTTAAAGATGTAAGAGAAATCATTAGCAAGGCTAGCTCTGCTGGATTGTTTGCAGGAAGGAAAAGTCCAATACTGTTCATTGACGAAATACACAGATTCAGTAAGTCGCAACAGGATTCACTGTTAGGAGCTGTAGAAAAAGGAATCATCACCTTGATTGGTGCAACCACTGAAAACCCATCTTTCGAAGTAATTTCGGCCTTGTTGTCAAGATGTCAAGTATACGTTTTAAAAGCACATGGCGTGGATGAGTTGAACAGCTTTTTAGATAAAGCGGTGACTGAAGACTCCATACTAAAATCGAAACAAATAAAACTCAAAGAAACTGCTGCCCTTATTCAGTTGTCAGGAGGTGATGCTAGGAGTTTGTTGAATAATTTTGAGTTGATTGTCAATGCATCAGGAAAGGATAAAATTGTCATTGACAACAAAGCTGTGCAAGCTATTGTTAAAACCAATCCGATGATGTTTGATAAAAGTGGAGAGCAACATTATGATGTGGCCTCTGCTTTGATTAAATCCATTAGGGGGAGTGATCCTAACGCTGCCATTTATTATTTAGCCTTGATGGTTGCTGGAGGCGAAGACCCTAAGTTCATCGCTCGGAGGTTGTTAATTTCAGCAAGTGAGGACATAGGGCTTGCAAATCCAACGGCGCTCGTAATGGCAAACTCTTGTTTTCAAGCTGTTGAAAAATTAGGGTATCCAGAATGTCGAATTATTTTATCACAAACAGTCATTTATTTAGCTACTTCAGCAAAAAGTAACAGTGCATATTTGGCCATTGATCAAGCTTTGTCTCACATCAAAAAAACAGGAGCAAAACCAATTCCTTTGTATTTACGAAATGCTCCAAGTGAACTCATGAAAAACCTTGACTATGGGAAGGACTATAAATACGCCCATGATTTCCCCGGGAATTTTGTCAACCAAGAATTCATGCCTGAGGAATTAAAAGGACTTTCATTTTTTCAACCAGCAAATAATCCGCGAGAGGAGGAAATGCGAAAAAAAATTCAAAACTGGTGGGCAGGTAAGTATACTTGAGTTTAAACTATTTCACCACCATAAATTCAGTCCTCCTATTTTTAGCTCTCCCTTCAACTGTGTCATTAGTTTCACGAGGTTTTGTGTCACCATGTCCTTTGAAGCTTAACCGTTCGGTAGCAATGCCTTTGTTCACTAAGTAATCGTAAACTGATTTCGCTCTGTTGTCTGAAAGAGTAAGGTTATGAGCTTTACCACCACGATTATCAGTGTGCCCACTAATTTCAATTTTTAACATTGGATTTTGATTTAAAAAAGTGTGAAGAATTTCCAATTCGGTTTCACTTTTAGGTTTTAAATCAAACTTATCAGTGTCAAAAAAGATGTTGTTTAACACAACGGGAACACCCACCTTAATTGGTTCAAGTCCCACGTCTTTTTGATACGGTTCAAGTTTCGTTCCGTCTGTCATAGTAAAGTTTTCGGAATGAAATAAGTACCCATCTTGACTTACGTTAAGTGCGTAATCCTTACCTGCTGGTAAACACACAAAAAATTCTCCGTTGTCTCTTTGAGCGAAAGCCTGAAACACTACTTTTTTAGTTGCTAAATCAATTAGTTCAATGCTTGCAGGTACAGGTGTGTTTGATTCATTGTCAAATACGAACCCTTTTAAATACGTAACAGGGGTTGGTTTAAGAGCCTCCGGTAATGGGAATTTATAAATGTCCATTTCACCAAACCCTCCTTCTCGGTCTGAAGCAAAGTAAGCATAAGTACCAGTGGCGTCAATGGTCAATCCCCATTCGTCCTCGAAAGTGTTGATAGGGTATCCTAAATTCACTGGCTTTCCCCAAGATCCATCTGTTTGTTTTTTGCTCATAAAAATATCGGAACCTCCCATACCTGGATGACCAGTTGAGGTAAAATAAAGTGTGTTGTTGTCAGGGTGAATAAAAACACCTTCCTCTGAACCGTTGGTATTTATTTCAAACCCAAGGTTTTTGGGTGTGGATATTTTTCCATTTTTAATTTCACAAACATAAATGTCTGTTTTACCAAACCCACCAGGTCTGCTACTCGAAAAGTAAATGTCTGAACCATTGGATGAAATAGAGGATTGAGAGTCGAAATGCCGGGAGTTAATTTTATTCCCTAAGTTTCTTGGGTTAGTCCACCTTCCATTCTTAAGGTTACTTACAAACAAGTCACAACTTCCAAGACCATGCCTTCCTTGACCGTAGTTCCCATAACTTTCGCAAATGGTTAGTATCATCGTATTGCCATCTGAAGTTAAACTTGGGGCTCCTTCGCGAAGCTCACTGTTCAAAGGAGTACCTTCGCTTCTAGCCACGGACCAACTGTCATTTCCTTTTAATGAGGTGTAAATGTCTTCACGGGCACCTCCAGGAGAATTGTCTGGAATTGTACGAGTAAAGGTAATTTTGGTTTGTGCTACATCCATCACAGGATTGTAATCTCTTAGTTTTGAATTGACATTTGGACCTAGGTTTTCAGGAGTAAAAGGTACAGGGTTTTTGATTGCTTTTAAAGCAAACATGCTCGAGGCCAAAAAATACATGGCTTTTTGTTTCGTCTTGGCCTTAGGCTTATACTGTTTAACATAAACAGCAAGTATATCCTGTGATTTTTGATACTGTTGAGTTCTGAAATACAACTCACCTAAATGGAGTAAGTTAGCAGGGAAAAACTGAGGGTTTAATTTTATCGCTTTTTCAAAACTTGAAATGGCCGATAACTTATTGTTATCGGCAATGTGGATGTATGCATTCAATACAAGTGCCTCAATAAATTTAGGGTCAGATTTTAATGATTTTAAATTAAATTTTAAAGCATCACTGTTGTTTCTGTTTTCAAACTGCTTTTGAGCTTCTTTGTGATGTTTTATTGCTTTCTTGTTATTGCTGGTATAATTATCCTGTGCATTTACAGCAACAAAAAGGAGCAAAAATACGACGGTGAAAAAGTGTTTGAATTTCATGGTTTCGATTTGTGAATTTAAAAGCAAGTTTTATACCAAGCTTGCAAAGCACTAAGTTGCAATTTTTATTGTCAAAAATGAAATTGCAAAATCACTATTTTTTTCGTATATTTTAGGGGAACGCTACCAACCTTATTGCTTTGACTTTACGTAAATTGATGTTTTTTTCGTGCCTTATGGGCTCGTTGGCTTTATTATCTAATAGCCACATCAAACAGTACGAGGTATTTTTTCCAAGTGGATCTAGTTTCATTACTGCTCAAGTACAGGAGCAAGTTGTGAAAATTTACAATCAAATTCCAGAGCTGCAATATTCAACAATAAAGTGTCAGGGTGTTGACGATAAGTGCTCTAATAATTCTTTATTGCATACCCTTGCACGAGAAAGAGCCAAAAATATTCAAGAAATTTTCCTGCTGTTTGGGATGCAAAGAAAACATGTGAAATTGTCCTACAACACCATTCCTTTTGTGTTGATATTTAAACCAAAAGCACAATTAAGGACAAGCAGTTTAGTAACTAAAGAGTTGGGAAAGCATAAAGAGTCCCACACTTTGCAAGCCGATAAAAAATCATACTTAATTTCAAACCAAAACCACTTGTACATTTTTGCTGCTTATAGTTTTGAAGATGAAAATGGCACTGTCATAAAAAAAGGAGAAATTGACATTAAATTAACCGAATTGTGCACAAATGAGCATGTTGTAAAATGTGGTGTGGCCGGAAAGCAAAATACTGCGCCACAAGAGTATGGTATGTATTTTAACATCACGGCTTTACATGAAGGGGGGAAATTGAAATTGCGACAAGGCTACGTTTTTAAAATACTTGTTGACAACAAGGTGGTAAAACACGACATGTCATCATACAAAGGAACTATCATTGATCAAGTGATGGTATGGCGAAAAAACAAACACGCTAAAGTGCATCAAAAATATTTTAGCAAAGGCGAGGTTAATGATCAAAAGAAGGGTGAAGTCAAATCAAAAAAATTATTATTCATAAAAGAAGGCTATAAAACGGAATTGATAATGAATAATTTAGGTTGGAATAAATGCATGAAAACACACGAATGTGAAAAGCGCCAAAAAATGTTGGTATCATTGGTGTTTAAGGTGAAACATGCAGTGTACTTGGTGTCTAACGAAACCAAAATGATAATTTCAGGACTCGAGAATTTAAATTTCAAAGACTTGTATGAGTTTGAAAATGTACCTAAAGACGAGTCTTTTCAGATAGTAGCTTTACCTATAGACATCGACTTTGATAGCTATGTTTTTCAACATGAAACAAATACAAACAGTAAGTTTTCTAGCCTAGCAATAAGTCATTGTGCAGGCTCTTCAGCATATGATTGTGTTCATATAAAATAGCAAGAATCAAGGAGGAAAATTAGCCAAGCATTAATCAATGCCTTATTTTTGCAACCTATTCATGATAATTACGTATTTCACGTATGCGCACCTTTATGTTAAGGCAAAAAAATAGACGGAAATTAAATTTAAGCTTTTGCTTTTTGATCGTCTTTGCTATTCAGTCCTTCGGCCAAGGAAGTGATCCTGTTTGGATTCGTGATTATGTTTGGGGAGGAGACAGTTTAGATGTGCTGATGGATGTCATTGAAATTGAAGGTAAAAATGCCGGAGATTTAACCATGTTAAGTGGTGGTCACATGATATCACCAGTCAGTGGAGAGGTGACAAACGGAGCTTCAGGATCATATGATTTTTGGGTAGTGCATGCTGACAGTTCAGGAGCGATAATTTGGAGTGGAACTTATGGAGGAGATTCCACAGAATTATTTTCTCAAATTGTGGAAGTCCAAGACGGTTACGTGTTAGTTGGGTCTTCTGTTTCAGTGCCCAGCGGCAACAAAACATCAGGTACTAGGGGAGGATATGACTACTGGGTGGTTAAAATTGACAAAGACGGAAACAAGCTTTGGGACCGTAATTACGGTGGAAGTGAAAATGACTATTTACTTTCTGCACATGCCTTAAACAACGGAAATGTGTTGCTTGGGGGTAATTCTTTGTCGAATGCAGGAGGTGAAAAATCAGCTGATTCGTACGGAGGAAGTGATTATTGGGTTTTGGTGATTGACAGCGATGGAGACGTAGTTTGGGACCTTACATTGGGAGGGGACAAGGACGACGTACTAACCAGTTTGTTTGAGGATGATGGTGTTGTTATTGGAGGTTACTCCAATTCTGATATTTCAGGAACGAAGTCTAATAATTCTTACGGTGGCTATGACTACTGGATTATACGATTAAATAAATTAACCGGAACATTGGAATGGGATTTCACTTATGGAGGACCAGCTGACGATTTTCTTGATGTCATTTTACCAGACGACCATTCTGGTGACATTTTTGCTTCTGGAACCACCGCTTCTGGAGTAGGAGGAGGTAAAACATCTACCACATACGGAATGTCAGATTATTGGGTAATTAACATTGATTCTGCAGGTGGAGTTGGATGGGATCTTACTATCGGTGGTACAGGAACCGATGTACTCACTGATGCTATTACAAGCCCCGAAGGCGCCTTGATTGTAGGCGGTTATTCTAATTCTAGTATCGGAGGGAACAAGACATCGGATAACAATGGAGGGTACGACTATTGGATTGTAAAAATTGACACAGCAGGAGAGGTTTATTGGCAAAAGAATTATGGGGGGTCGCAAGACGATACTTTGCAATCACTTGAGATGCGATGTGACCGAGGATTATATCTTGGAGGTCATTCAGCTTCCGGTATTTCAGGGGATAGGACATTCAGTAACAGGGGATACGAAGATTATTGGGTTATTAAATTAGATATAGCAACCATTCCAAAATTCAAAGACAATGACCATTGCTATGGAACAGTAATGCACTTTTTTGATGATTCCCACATATGGCCTGATACCTGGACATGGGATTTTGGAGATCCTGCTTCAGGTGCAAACAGTGCGAATGAGCGAAACCCCTTACATCAGTTTAGCGCACCAGGAGAATATAGTGTTACGATGACAGTGAAGGAAGGGTGTCAGAAAGATACTAGTGTAATTCAAACGCTTAACGTTTGGGAAAATAAAATTGCAGGAAAGGCGCAATTAGGAGCGGCTCAAATTCTTTGTGTAGGGAAACAGTTAGAGCTACAAAATGACCCTAGAATTGATTTGCCTACAGATGCTACCTATTTGTGGGGCGGTGGTGAAACTACCTCTAAAATTACCATTGATTCAGTTGGTTTTTACAACCTGTCTCTTACAAGCGGGAACTGTACTTCAACAGACACTTTGGAAATAGCTCCTTGTCCAATAATTTATGTGCCAAATGCATTTTCGCCAAACCAAGGCATAGACGGAATGAATTCAGAGTGGGGGTTTGTTGGAATTGGAATAATTGAATTTGAACTGTACATATACGACCGTTGGGGATTATTAATTTTTTATGCCGAAGACATCGAAGAGTGGTGGAATGGTACTTATAAAGGACGGAATGTCCAGCAGGATGTTTACGTATATAAAGCATTCTATCAAGGTGTCGCTTCCAATCAACAGAATACAGTGGGAACAGTGACCTTGGTGAGGTAATTAGCCTTTTTTATAAAGACAAATTCGTAGTCTTCATCAACCAATTTTTAGATTAAAACTCCTACTTAAAATTACTTATGAACAGATACAGGTTCTCATATAAAGTTTAAATGTAGTGCTCGTTGTGATATGTGAAGATGGAAGGTTAACTATTTGATATTGAATAAGTATATTTTGTATTGGTAAGTAAGACAGGTGTTTTAGTTGTCTTACTTACCAATACAGAAAGTAATTTCCTTTTCTATTAAGGGGCTAGGAGGTGGTTGACACAAATGCGACACAGTATTTATTGTTTCTATTCGATGAAAATATCATCTTTAAATCTACCTGCCTGCTTCGAACC
>JBLIAZ010000125.1:0-7333 GCA_047631875.1 Saprospiraceae bacterium | reverse complement strand
CATCTTCATTTGTTTTGAACTCATCTGGTTTAACTAAAATTTTTCTATTCAGCTTACCCAAATCATATCCTCGGAAAAACTGAGACTTCTTAAGCTTTTTACTTTTAAGGACTTTTACTTGCTTAAAGTTCTTAATAATTTCTTTTGCTCTTTCACATTCGGAAATCAACAAATCCAATTGGTATTTTTTCACCTCTTTTTCCTTGATGGATGACTTGAATTTTTTGTAATAACCAATGGCCTCTGCAAAGTGATAACTAATATGGTAAGCCCTCCCTAGATAAAAATGTGCTTCACTGACCTCTGTCTGATTTTTAACGGCATACTTTAAGTATGGTAAAGCATCAGTCTTTTTTTTAGCAGTGTGGATAAGGCAAGCTCCATATTTGTAATTGTAGTCCGGGTTTTGAGAGTTCGCGCCAATCAGTTGACCATATATTTTTACAGCCTTAGAAAACTCCCCATTCTCAAAATACTTCTCCCCTGTTTTAATGAGTTGATTTTCCTCTTTAGTTTGACTATAGGAAGTTGCACTGACAAAAGTCAGTACAAAAAACAGAAAGAAAATTTTAACATTTATCTTAAACATCGTTTGAAATTACTTTTCAGACGTGAATATAGTAAACATACCGCAATATGGCGTTTTAACTGCGTTTTGTTTATCGGAAGTATCAATTGAATTCAAACAATTCAACATCAAATATCAACATGGAAAAACCAGGAATACTTGCATTTCCTCTTTCTCCGTATGCTAATTCATAAGGAATATAAAACCTGTATTTCGCACCAAGCGACATTAACTGTAATGCTTCTGTCCACCCTGGTATTACTTGATTTAAACCAAAAGAAAGTGTTTCCCCTCTGTTATATGAACTATCAAACACTCTCCCGTTTAATAATTCTCCATGGTAATGCACTGTAACCTCACTGTGAGCATCCGGCTTGTCTTCAGTGTCAGCACTCTCGATGATTACTTCATATTGCAATCCACTTGCTGTTTCTTTCACCTCATCCCTCAGTTTATTTTCTGCTAAAAATCGTACTCCTAGTTCTTTGGTGAAACTTTCTTTGTACTGATAATAACTTTGCTGCAACTCATGCATTCCTTCAATTTCCTTTCCTTCCCATGCATCAATAATTCCTTTTTGATACTGTGCCAAATCAAGTGAATTAAACGCCAAATGATCAACAAACAAATCAAACACTAAGGCTGCAACAGATTCTTCAATGATTTCCTTATCCACACCTGTTACGTGCTGTAAATCACCTTGATTCTTTTGGGCAATATCTTGCAACTTAATAGACATTTTTGATTTTTCAGGGACAGTGGATGGGTTCTCAAAGTATCTTTTTAAGTGACTTATAAAAACATTTACATCAACGAACTCTAGTCGCTCTCTTTTTAATTGGTCATAAGTAGATATACCATGTGCGTAAGACAAACTAACCATGTCATATTGACGCGAAATCTCGTCAAAAAGCAATTCGATTTCCACATCAATTTGCATTTTATACGAACCTTGCGTAGTGGTAACTACCAATTTTTCACTGTTATCAACACTTCCGTTACTACATGAACATAGCAAAAGTACCGAAATTGACACTATCCTAAAAATTCGAATCATAACTTTATTTTCCTGCAAAAAACTTATAAAGTGACTACTCCTTATCTTCAGAAGTATTTTTTTTCTTCCTTGCCTTTATCACTTTCAACTTTACTTCCTCACTTCCTTCTACAAAATCGATACTGATGGTATCACCTTCATTTATTTTAGAATTTATTATTTCTTCAGCAAGAGGGTCTTCTATGAACTTTTGGATTGCTCTTTTTAGTGGTCTTGCTCCATATTCAGCATCATAACCTTTTTCAGCGATGAAACTTTTAGCTGGGTTAGACAACTTAATTTTATATCCTAATTCATTTACTCTGAAAAACAATTTGGCTATTTCTAAATCAATTATTTGCAGAATATCATCTTTCGATAAAGTATTAAATAAAACAACATCGTCAATCCTGTTTAAAAATTCAGGAGCGAATGATTTTTTCAATGCACCCGTTATGACATTTTTCGCATATTCATCAGCAGCATCAATTTTTGCTGACGTCTTAAACCCTACACCTCCTCCAAAATCTTTTAGTTTTCGAGTTCCTATATTTGAAGTCATGATAATCACAGTATTCCTGAAATCAATGACTCGTCCTAAACTGTCTGTCAAGTGTCCGTCGTCCAAGGCTTGAAGCAACAAGTTGAACACATCTGGATGAGCTTTTTCAATTTCATCCAGTAAAACAATAGAATATGGCTTCCGTCTTACCTTTTCAGTCAACTGACCTCCTTCCTCATACCCAACGTACCCTGGAGGAGCCCCTATCAACCTGGAAACTGCAAATTTCTCCATGTATTCACTCATGTCTATTCTGATTAGAGCTTCTTCGTTGTCGAACATAAACTTAGCTAGCTCCTTAGCTAACTGCGTTTTACCAACCCCTGTTGGTCCCAAAAATATAAAGGAACCAATAGGCTTGTTAGGATCTTTGAGCCCTGCACGATTTCTTTGAATAGCTTTTACTACTTTGTTAATTGCATCTTCCTGCCCAATGACTTTTCCAGCTAACTCCTCGCCCATCTGAGCCAATCGACTGCCTTCCTTTTGAGCTATTCTTTTTGTCGGAATACCTGTAATCATTGCCACCACATCCGCAACATCGTCTTCTGTTACTGTTTCTCGGTGCCCTTTCATTTCCTCTTCCCAATCATGTTTCGCAACCTCCAATCGTTCTGTTAATTGACGTTCCTCATCTCTTAATTTAGCAGCCTCCTCATATTTTTGACTTTTTACCACTTGGTTCTTTCTCTCTTTCACATCGTCAATTCCTTTCTCAATGTCCAAGATTTCTTGAGGAACATTGATGTTTGAAATATGAACCCTTGATCCCGCTTCATCTAAAGCATCAATTGCTTTATCTGGCAAAAACCTGTCAGTAACATACCGTGCTGTTAATTTTACACAAGCCTCAATGGCTTCAGGAGTAAAATTGACATTATGATGGTCTTCGTATCTCCCTTTTATGTTACTTAAAATTTGAATTGTCTCTTCAATTGAAGTAGGCTCAACCAAAACTTTTTGAAACCTCCGTTCTAAAGCTCCATCTTTTTCGATATGCTGCCTGTGCTCATCTAAAGTAGTTGCTCCGATACATTGGATCTCTCCTCTTGCTAAGGCTGGCTTGAACATGTTCGCAGCATCCAATGACCCTGAAGCTCCTCCAGCACCAATAATGGTGTGTATTTCATCAATGAACAAAATCACATCAGGTGATTTTTCTAATTCATTCATCACAGCTTTCATCCTTTCCTCAAACTGTCCTCTGTATTTTGTTCCAGCAACAAGTGAAGCTAAATCAAGCCCCACAATTCTTTTTCCAAATAAAATTCGCGAAACTTTTCTTTCCACTATCTTAATTGCTAAACCTTCAGCAATAGCACTCTTGCCCACACCAGGCTCCCCAATCAAAATTGGATTATTCTTTTTCCTTCTGCTTAATATTTGACAAACCCTTTCAATCTCTTTTTCTCTTCCCACTATCGGATCCAACCTCCCTTCTATCGCCATTTGCGTCAAATCTCTTCCGAAATTATCTAACACTGGAGTTTTCGACTTACTCGCTCCAGGTTTTTTACTCATTCCCCCTGTACTTCCTGAAAATGATTCTTCACTTTCTTCCTCTGGAGTACCTGCAGGAAATTCAGCTTGCGGGGTATTTTCTATTTCGTCTTCAACCATGTCCATTTCTTCTTTTATAGTATCGTATTCGATGTCGTAATTTTCTAATATTTTTGAAACCACATTGTCATCATCCTTTAATATTGACAGCAACAAGTGCTCTGTACCTATCAAATTGCTCTTAAACAATTTAGCCTCTAAGTAAGTGATTTTTAAAGCACGTTCTGCTTGTTTTACCAATGGAATATTTCCCGACTGAGTAAATCCTTTTGATAATTTTTGAATATCGGTTTCAATGCTTTTTCGAAGCTCTTGAAGGTTGACGTCCAAATTCTTTAACATTTTCACTGCATTTCCTTCACCTTCCCGTAAAATTCCTAAAAACAAATGTTCTACACCAATATAATCGTGTCCAAGCCTTAACGCTTCTTCTCGACTGTATGTAATAACGTCCTTTACTCTTGGGGAAAATTTAGCTTCCATAATTAGTGATTTATCAGTAAATCAAGCACATAGCTCAATAAGTGTGTAATTCAATCCAGTATCTGTTCAAATATATCGTCATTTCTTTGTTCTAAGCAAAATTTTAACCTCTTTTATATTAACAAAATTTTGTTAGAAAATCAAGTTCGAGCACCTCAAAACGTACACTTGTTTTTATTACTTTTAACTGGATAAAAGCAAAACGAGCTTTTGATTTAAAATAACACAAAATAAATAATGGCTGAAGGAGAAAAAATAATTCAGGTTGACATTGAAGATCAAATGAAATCAGCGTACATAGATTATTCTATGTCTGTAATTGTTTCTAGGGCACTTCCTGATGTGCGTGATGGATTAAAGCCTGTCCATCGACGTGTGTTGTTTGGAATGATGGAACTAGGAGTCTACCCAAACAAAGCTCATAAAAAATCCGCGAGAATTGTTGGAGAAGTGTTAGGTAAATACCACCCTCATGGAGACACCTCAGTTTATGACTCCATGGTAAGAATGGCTCAGCCTTGGTCGTTAAGGTATCCGCTTGTTGACGGGCAAGGTAACTTCGGGTCTGTTGACGGCGATAATGCTGCAGCAATGAGATATACCGAAGCAAGACTCCAAAAAATTGCTGAAGAAATGCTTAGAGACATCGACAAAGAAACTGTTGACTACTCTTTAAACTTTGACGACACCTTAAAAGAACCAACTGTTTTACCTACTCGATTACCAAACCTACTACTAAACGGAGCTTCTGGAATTGCTGTAGGAATGGCAACTAACATGCCTCCTCACAATCTGAGCGAAGTCATAGATGCGACGATAGCTTACATTGAAAACAACAACATAGAAATCGCTGAATTAATGCAGCACGTAAAAGCTCCTGATTTCCCAACAGGAGGTACAATTTATGGTTACGAAGGAGTGAAAAACGCTTTTGAAACTGGAAGAGGCCGGATCATTTTAAGAGCTAAAGCTGAAATTGAAGTATCCGCAAATGGAAAAGAAAGAATCATAGTTACAGAGATACCTTACCAGGTAAACAAGGCAGACATGATTAAGAAAACTGCTGACTTAGTTAACGACAAAAAGATAGAAGGGATTTCTGATTTAAGGGACGAATCAGACAGGAACGGAATGAGAATTGTTTATGAAATAAAGAACAATGCTATTACCAATGTTGTCCTTAATAAACTTTACAAGTACACCGCTTTACAGTCTTCATTCTCAGTAAATAATATTTGTTTAGTGAAAGGGAGGCCACAATTACTGAACCTGAAACAACTGATTGGTTACTTTGTTGAACACAGACACGAAGTGATCGTAAGAAGGACTCAGTTCGACTTGAAAAAAGCACAAGAAAGGGCGCATATTCTTGAAGGACTAATCATAGCTTCTGACAACATTGACGAAGTAATTAAAATCATCAGGGCTTCAAAAAGTCCAGATGAAGCGCGAGAAAATCTGATGAAGCGTTTTGACTTATCAGAGATTCAGTCGCGCGCAATAGTTGAAATGAGGCTTCGTCACTTGACCGGTCTTGAGCAAAATAAATTAAGGGCTGAATACAAAGAGATCATGGCTTTAATTAAAGACTTAGAATTTATTTTAGCAAACGAAAGTAAACGTTTTGAAATAATAAAAGATGAACTCATAGCAGTAAAAGACAAATATGGTGACGAAAGAAAATCTGTAATCAACTTAGCTGGAGGCGATTTTAGAATTGAAGACATCATTCCAGACAAAGAAGTCGTCATTACTATTTCTCATTTAGGCTACATTAAAAGAACTGAGTTAAGCGAATACCGAACTCAAAGTCGAGGAGGTGTAGGCTCAAGAGGTAGCGCGACAAGGAATGAAGACTTTTTAGAGCACTTGTTTGTAGCTACCAACCACAACTGGTTACTGATCTTTACAGAAAAAGGAAAGTGCTTCTGGATGAGGGTATTCGAAATACCTGAAGGAAATAAAACAGCAAAAGGTCGAGCAATCCAAAACTTAATTAACATTGAGCGTGACGACAAAGTCATGGCGTACATTAATGTGAAAGACATTAAGGATGAAGAGTACATAAAAAACAACTTCATTGTAATGTGTACAAAAAATGGAATCATCAAGAAAACGACACTAGAAGCGTATTCAAGACCTAGAACCAACGGTATTAACGCAATTAATATTCGTGAAAACGATCAATTGCTTGAAGCAAAGTTAACCAACGGAAGTAACGAAATTTTGATGGCCATCAATTCAGGAAGGTGCATCAGGTTTAACGAAAGTAAAGTTCGTCCAATGGGAAGGAATGCAACAGGTGTAAAAGGAATTACTATCCCTAATGAAAAAGACTTTGTGATAGGAATGATATGCATCGAAGACCCGTCAAAAGAAACCGTTCTTGTGGTTTCTAAAAATGGTTATGGAAAACGTACTTACTTAAACGACCCTGAAGATGGTGAAGCGATATACAGGATCACAAACAGAGGAGGGAAAGGTGTCAAAACCTTAAACATCACTGAAAAAACAGGTGATTTGATTGCATTAAAATCTGTAAATGATGATAATGATTTGATGATAATCAACATTTCGGGGATTGCAATCAGGTTGGAAGTTACCAAAATGAGAGTCATGGGTAGAGCCACCCAAGGAGTGAAACTCATCAACCTAAAAGGAAAAGACACTATTGCAGCAGTCGCGAAAGTCCCGGCGAATAATGAGGGCGATGAAATGACTGAGGAAGGGGAAGAAAACGAGGGAGCAGAAAATAAAGACGAAGAAAACGAAGAGGGTAACGCTGAAAATTAAATTCAGACAAATCATATTCGATGAAATTATTAAAAAGCAAGCCTAACGGCTTGCTTTTTAAGTTTAGTATCATTTCTAGTACAATGTCTTAAAGATATGAACAGCCTGTTAAAAAGTAAAAGCGCTCTATTGTTTTACCAAAGAGGATTTCAAGCGTATCTTAAAACACACTAAAAAATCGCTATGGAAAAATCCAATTTCAAGTACTATGAGAAAAAACCATGCAAATTCATTTTACGAAGTGGTAAAGAAGTCTTTGGAATTGTATGGGAAGAAGAGCAGGCAGACAGTGAGAAATATTTTTTCAGTAGTGCAGTACAGTACATGAAAG